>JAKIUH010000079.1 GCA_021647685.1 Bacteroidales bacterium | reverse complement strand
GAATAAAAGCTAAAGCCAAACCAATTAAATTCATCGAAATAAAGTGTTTGAATGTAATTTGTTTTGTCTAAATCTTTTTTTAGTTGCGATGAACTGTTTTGTCCAAATCTACCTGTTTTCCAATCTCTTTCGGTATAGTACGAATGATATACGTTAAAATACCAATTGTTCTTTTTAAATTGGTCCAGCGAAGCATCGTAAAGTGTAGCCAACATTTCAGCAGCAACTTTTTCACCTTTGTAACCGGATATTTTTATTCGCCATTGTTCTTTTTCGCCGGGTTGTAGTTTATCGCGAAAAGTTTCAAAACTAATATCTAAATTTTTATTTGAATAAGGTACATATACAATACTTGAATGCTCATAATAGTGATTGTTTTTTATAAAAACAAAGTGTACCGAAAAATTTCCCCTATGTTTTTCTTCAACAGGTATTTTAACTAGCTTTTGTTCGTTGTTTAAGTTGAGATATTCGGTATGCACAATTTTTCCTTTGTGCTCAATTTGATAGATAATGTGAACATTTTTATCGCTTGTAGCAATCAAAAATTCAGCCGTTTCGCCCGGCTCACAGTGATTATTTATGGCAGTGAAAAAATCGGGGGTTGCATAAGCAGGCTTTTGAGCTTTTTGCGAATATACTTTAAAGAAGTGTTTATTGCTTACAGGATTACCAAAAGCATCTTTTGAAGTAATTTCGGCAACATATATTCCTGTCTTGAATTTTTTCACAATTGAAAAATCTAATTTATCGCTTTCTGCCGTATTAAAATGCGTGACAAATACTTCCTTTTCTTTTTCAAGATTTTTTATATCGGCTTCATTGGCGTATTCGTGCCCGGGATAAAGTTTGTACCATTCTTTTTTAGTATAAAGATGCTTGTCCGCTTGCTCCCAATCGCGCTTTACAAAAACTTGTGCAAAATCTTTAAGTTTGTAAATTTTAATTTCACCTTGTGCGTTAACAGGCTGGTAATTTAAGTTATAGGTATTTATTTTAATCAACTTTTGTTGCTCATCATCATAAATTTTATCTTCTTTGTTGATTAATTCAGGAATGGGCAAACTTAGCTGTAAAGCTCTGTATCCGATATTTATATTTGATTGTGTGCTTTGTGTTTCGCCGTTAATATCGGTAACATCTACCACTATGGAAAAATTGAATGATAAAAACTCACTTTCTTGGTATGCCAAATCGGGGAGGGCTTTAAAATTAATTTTAAAAATGCCGTCATCGGCTGTTGTGCCGGTTCCATGGGCAATTTCGATAGACTTTTGCGGCAATTGCCACGACCACCAACCGCGCCACTTAGGGGTACGTGTAATACGGTACTTAATTTTTGCATCGCTTAAAGCAGCACCCGAATAACTAATGGCTTTTCCTGATACTTCAACCGTGTCGTTTAATAAATAATTACCTTTAAAAGGAAGCATTTCCACTTCAAATTTAGGACGTTTGTATTCTTCTACCGAGATATTTATACTTCCCGTTTCACTCTGAATATGAAAAATGCCGTTTCTTAAACCTGTCGGGATATCAAATGTACCGCTAAAAGTACCGTAATCATTGGTAATAAGTTCCAGTTCAGCAAGTTTTTGATAATTGGCATCTAAAAATTTTACAGTTTCTGTATGATTTGTAATAATTTTTGGATTTTTACCGTCAGTTTTAATTGAAATTCCTTTGAAATAGATGGTTTGTCCGGGTCGATAAATGGCTCGGTCGGTAAAATAGCTTGTACGTATTGTTATATCAGTTTGTAATTGATTTTTATAAACATAATATGAACTTTCTGTGCTTAAAAAATCATCGGCTAATTTAAAATCTATAAAGTAATTATGATTTTTATTACCTGCAGGAATGGTAATAATACCTTGTTCGTTGGTAATGTATGATTTTCCGTTTTTACGAATGTATTTTCCTTTGTTGTAAATGTAATCTTCCCACCATGTTTGGCAAGTAACACCTTTCAGCGGCTGTCCGGTTTTTCGGTTTACAAGCTCAAAAAGTACAGCACCATCGTGTAAACTTTGTTCGGCATAAGCAATACCGGATACGTTAAATGCCCGATAACTTGTTACGGCTTTTTCAAAAGAAAAATCCGGATTATCGGCAATGAATAATACATAAAACCCAACAGGCAGTTTTTCTAATAAAAGCTCAACCGAATGGGCATTAAAATCAATCTCGCCGGGTAGTTCATAAGAATTTTCGGAAACAATACTCACATTTTTAACTAATGCATTATAAAAATCTTCACCATAATATTTCTGATTTAATTTTTTATATTTTGCCCGGTCAATTTTTCCGGCACGCACATAAATTTTCGGGATATTATGATAGGAAACTTTTATAGAAAATGTATTCTCGGGAACAACCACATCTTTAACAGTAAAAGACAAATTGCGACTTTCTATATCGATAATCATATTTTTGCAATAGTCAGAAATATAAGCTTCCGGGAATTTTTTTAGTACACCTGTGCATATATTATGTGCAATTTTGTTGTAATCTTTGTATTTGAAAGTAGATGAATCAAGCGGATTGTATTTGCGTGCCTTTTGCCGGTAATATTTTGCCAAATTATAGGCAACATGTGCCGAATAGGGTTCTTCTAAATATTTCTTTTCTAAATTTTTAAGTGCTTTCAGGTAAAGCTCGTCCTTATTGTTGTTTACAGAATATCTATATATGAATGTCAAGCGTTGTAAATCGGCAAGGATTAATGCAGGTTTATTATCTTGCAAAAGGCGGAATTTTAATAAATCTTGCAGAATTTTTAAAGCATAAAAATGTAAGGATAAAGTATCGGTGGTTTGAAGGTTTAGATGAACAAATTTTTGTACACCGTCAAAATAGGAAGCATCTTTTAATTGAAAATTATCTGCAGGTTTTGTTACCGATATTTCGGTATTTGAAAAGAAATCTATAGCTTTATAGGCTAAAAAATCATAGAGTGTTGGGCGCAATATTCGAGCTTGTGTACCCGGAATGAGTAAGTCTTTAATATCTTCAATCTTAATTTTTTGAAGTTTTCCGGCATTTTCTAAGGACAAGCGATAGTTTTTTATTATTTCGTTTACCAAATCGTCTAATGTCCAAGTTTGCATATCGGCTTTATCAAAATTAATCGTATTGCTGCGTTTTTGAAACTTATAACTATTGTTTTGGTAATACCACCAATACATATCAGCCAGCATGGTGTGCATTATGTTTTTTTCCGGAAATTTTGCTTTTAATGCAGCACTGTCCAACTCGTAGCATAATTTTTCAAAAGCATTTTCTTCAATTTCATTTTTAAACTTTAAGCGATATATAAAAGATTTGATGATTTGTTGGGTATTGTCTTCTTTTTTTGCTTTTATATAAATTTTTTCAGCAATTTCCAAAGCTGATTTTGGCAATCCTTGGTTTTCAAGACTATCTATCTCTGACCAATTTTTTTTATAAAATTTATTTTCTTGTGCAAACATAATTGTTGAGCTTATAATTAGTAAGGTGCTGATTATTAGTTTTACAGAAGTTCTCATTTTAAGAATAATTTTAATTAATAGATGCTTAAATAAGGCTTTTGTCATTAAAGATACAATAAAAAGATGCTTTCTTACATCTTTTTCCATAAATTTTTCGTTTTAAAATTTGGTTTATAAAATAAACTACTTTATATTTGCAGTGAATTTAATTTTATAGTTATGGAAAAAGAGGTATTAACACCCGAAAAAAGTATGTATCTGATTACCCAAGTAATTAGTGAAGCACGCAATAAATTTGAAGAAAATGGATTTATTTATTTGTTTTGGGGTGCATTATTAGGTATTGTTTCATTAGCTCAATTTATTTTAATAAAACAAGAATTGTTTTCAATTAATTGGTATCCTTATTTACTAATGCCGCTTGGGGCTATTTATACTTTTGTTTACTTTTTAAAAAAGAAAGGAAAGCGTAAACAAAACCAAATTAGCAGAACCATTTCTTTTAGTTGGATTGTCATTTCTTTCAATATGATGATTTTAGGCTTTTTGTTTTATCCTTATCTTAAAGAAAATTTAATTCCTGTTATTTTAATATTACTATCGGTAGGTATAATCATGTCGGGAAGTTCATTAAACAGTAAGGTTCTTCTTTTATCCGGCGCACTTATTAATTTTTCCGCTTTTATAGGTTTTTATGTAGATTTAATGTATCAACCTTTGCTAATGAGTATTGTTTCGTTTGCAGCAGTTTTTGTTCCCGGTGTTTTTTTGATGATTCAACATAAAAAAGCGTAAAAAATGTATAAAAAATTGAATCCTATATTACATTCCGAATTAAGATTAGCCATAGTTTCATTTTTGGTGAGCAAAGGTAAATCGGATTTTAATGAGTTAAAAGAGCTAACCAATGCAACATCGGGAAATTTAAGTGTTCAATTAAAAAAACTGGAAAAAGAAGAATACATTAGTATTACCAAAGGTTTTTTAAATAACTACCAGCACACTGTTATTGAAATAACTGAAAAAGGACTGGATGCCTTTGAAGAATATGTAAATGCAATTAAAAAATATCTGGGGAAATAAAATTTTTTAACTTTTTAGTTTATACAATAAACTACTTTAAAACAATAAATCATGATGCGAATATTTATCATTTCATTACTTTTGGTTTCCTGTATAGGAAATACAAACCCTAAAGCAAATACACATGTACTTAGTTATCAAACACAAATTAAGCATGTAAAACAGGATACTTTATTGGCAAATATCCAAAGTAAAATTTATAATGCTTTTGTGCAGAGTTTAATGTCGAAAAACGATACTGCTTTATTGAAACTAAGTTTAGATTTAGAAAAACTACATAAAACACACAAACAAAACCTGATAAGCTATTGGCGTTCGTATTTGCAATTTTATTTATCAATATATTATTTGAAATATGGCGATAAAAAGGCAGCCGAAAAGGAGATAGATAAAGGAACAGAATGGATGGATGCCTTGGAGAATAAAAACTCAGAAGATTATGCTTTGCTATCAATGCTTCAAGGTTTTAGAATTCAATTTAAAAGGATGCGTGCCATGTTTATTGCTAATGATATGAAAGAGAATGCAAAAACAGCCCTATCTTTAGACACTAGCAATATTAGAGCATATTATGTTTATGCCAGTAACGATTTCCACACACCTGCAAAATACGGAGGAGGCAAAGAAGCCGAACAATATCTACTTAAAGCAATTTCTTTACCCACACAAAAGGTGAAAAATGAATATTTACCATCCTGGGGTAAAGAAGAGGCCTATGAACTGTTGGTAAAACTATATATTAAAAAAGAAAGTTGGGAACTAGCCAAAAAATATTTTCAGGATGGTATAAAACAATTTCCCGACAGTTACCTGTTAAATAAGTTGGCATCACAATTAGTTGGAAAATAATGAAACATCTATCTGCCAACCGGTGGATACAGGATATGATTATTTAAATAGATTAAATAAGTGTAAGCCCAGATATTAGCGGATGTTTAGCTTCGCTGAGCCTTCGGGTCTATGTAGCAAATAAAAATGATTTAAAAAAAAACACATGAAACATAGTATTTTAATATTTCTGATATTTATGTTTGCAAGCAGTGCCTACACCCAAACTAAAATATCAGGGACTGTTAATAATAAAAAAGGAGTTCCTGTTTTTGCCGCAAATGTATATTTAAAATCAAATCCTGCAAAAGGTTACATCACAGATTTTGACGGTAAGTTTGTATTAAATATTGAGAATAGGGAAGATACCTTGGTGGTTTCGTTTATTGGTTTTAAGACCCGAAAAATAGCTTTACCGGCAATTGATTTAAATAAATCAATAGTGGTAGTTTTGGAGAAAAGCGAACAAACATTAGATGAGATTGTTGTTACGGCACAAGACCCGGTTTCAGAGCAATTTTCTGTGACAAAAATGACGATGTTGAAAGATGTTTATCTGAATCCTGTTTCGCAAGGAGACCCGTTAAAAGCCATAAGTATTTTGCCCGCTTCAACAACAATAAACGAAACAGCTAATCCTTCGTTAAGAGGTAGTTCGGCAGACAGAACAAGAGTAGTATTAAATGGAGTTCCTATATACAAACCCGTAAGGGCAAGTCAATTAAACAATCAAGGTTTTTTTAGTTTGTTTAATCCGGAAATAATCAGCAAACAATATGTTTATGCAAGTAATCCGCCTTTAACTTATGGCAATACAAGTGCAGGTTTGGTTGAAATTCAGACAATAAAAAAATTAGAAAAAAATCAATTGCTGCTTTCGGCAAGTTTAGCAAGTACCGGTTTTTTTCTTTCACAAAAAGTAAAAAAGGATATTTCATTTATACAAGTTTATGGCAATTATCAATTTTCTGATGCTTTTACAAGTATTCAGAAAAAAAATTTACCCAATTTGAAAAATTTCAATACTACCGATGCAGGAATAAATTTTCGCAGTAAAATAAGTAAACATATAGAATTCAATTCTTTCAACTATTATATTTCAGAACAGTTTCAAGGGGTTAATGAACAGTTTACTTATAAAGGAGATGTATTAAGTGATAAAAAAAGATTTTTTACCGTAAACAATTTAGTTTTCTATTTTAAAAATGCTTTGTTAAGTGTTAATTCAGAAATAAACAAATCTGTACAGCATATTAACTTTGGAAATATTTATTCGGAGCAAAAAACAACTCAGGTCTATACTTCTGTTGATTATAAATGGCATATAATAGAAAGTACCAACATGCAATTTGGCCTTTCGCATGATTTTCAACAAAATAAGTTTAACGATAGCATTCCTCTTTATTATTATGCACTATCACCCAACTCTCCAAATTATTTTTCTAAAAGTATGATTAGCAATAAACAATTAGAAGTGTATTTATACACGAACTGGGATATTAACTCGAAATTACCTTTTTCGTCCGGTATGAGAAGCAATATACCTTTTAAAAATCAGCATTATTATCACAGCTCTCAATTAGGTTTAAAATACCGATTAAACCATAAACAATCGATATTATTAAGTACCGGCAAATATTACAACTACAGCTTACCAACTTATTACTCCAAAGTATATAATTTGCTATCTAGTTATCAAGTAGCATTAGATTATAGTTCGGAATATAAAAACATAATATTAAACGCAGCAATTTATTATAAAAACGAAACCGGTGAGCAAGCGTTAAAAACTTTTTTTACAAGCAATAAGATAAGTACTTTTGGTATCGAGCTCTATGTAGAGCAGCAATTTTTGAAATATTTCAAATACTCATTTTCAAATTCATTTATTAATCAAAAAATGGTGATTGAGCAAAAGCATTATCCTGGATTTAAAAATTTTGATTATTTAATTAAATCGACCATACAGTATAATAATTCAAGCTTATTTTCTGTTGCATTAAGCTATTTAACACATCCGGGTACATTTTATAACAAAGTTACCGGTTCATATATTGAAAACCAGACTAGCTTTTACAAACCGGTATTTTCCAAGAACTTATATACTGCCCAATATGGAAATTATAAGCGTTTGGATTTAAGTGTAAGCAAATTTGTTCCGATGAATAAGAATTCGATGGTAATTTTTGTTTCATTAAATAATATTTTGAATACAAAAAATGAAAAACAAGTACAGTATAATGCTGATTATTCAATAAAACACTTTGATTATCACCAGTTTAGAACTGTTTATTTCGGAGTAATTTGGCGATTGACCTATTCACAGGGATTATCTTCTTTGAAAGAAAAAACTCGAAAAAACATTTAGAACTTACTTTTTACACTAATCCGATGCATACGCCAAAGAAGCAACGCTTACTTTTAAATTCAATTCATTAATAAGTAATGCTGAACAGGCTTCAAGTGTTGCTCCTGTGGTAATTACATCATCAATTAATAAAACATGTTTGTAATCGGCTTTTTTGTTGGTTTTAAGACTGAAGGCACTACGCACATTTTCCCAGCGTTCTTTCCGGTTTTTACGGGTTTGCGATTTTGAATTAACATGACGCTGAAGCAAAACGGTATTTTCCGGAATATTAAGACTTTCAGAAACTCCTTTGGCAATCCATTCACTTTGATTGTAACCGCGCTTTTTTTCCTTTTCCGGATGTAAGGGAACGGGTATAATTAAATCGCAGTCTTTAAAACGAGCAGATTTTTTTAATTCTTGTCCGAGTGATTTACCCAATACATAAGCCAATTCCTTTCTGCCTTTGTATTTTATATGATGCAATAAATATTGCAAAACAGATTGTTTGCTAAAATAGTACATCGAAAAAGCAAACTCAATATTTACTCTTCCCCAAAATTTTTGGAAGACAGGATTTTCATGATTATTTATAAATTTTGTTTCAGGTAAGCGGTTTAAACAATTTTTACATATCTCTTGCTCGGTTTTGTCTAAATTTTTACCACAATTAACACATTTTCGAGGGAAAAATGTACCGTACAAATCCGAGAATACCTTTACAAACATTTCTGCTTTTTATAATCACTCAATTTAGACATTATTTAAACCTAAATTGAGCGATTGTAAACTTTGAAAATGACTAATCATTTAGCACTCAAAGAATTTCTAAAATTTCTCAGATACCAACAAGGTGTCTTACAAATTTATAGAAACCTTTTAGTACCAAAGCATTAGCCATTTTCTTTGTTCCCAACCACTCAATTTAGGTTCAATTGTTTTTTACAACAATTCAGCAAATAAATCGTATTCGCGCGCATCGGTTATTTTTACTTTGTAAAAATCGCCAATATTTAATTTTTTTTCTGTTATAATTAAAATCTCATTATCAACTTCGGGTGAGTCATATTCGGAGCGTGCTATATAATAATCATCTTCCTTACGGTCAACGAGTACTTCCATTGTTTTACCAATACGCTTTTGATTTAGCTCAAAAGATATCTGTTCTTGCAGGCGCATAATTTCTTCGGCACGTTCATTTTTTACATTTTCTGGCACATCGTCTTTATGGTTGGCAGCCCCAAAAGTTCCTTCTTCTTCCGAGTAAGTAAAAATGCCCAGACGGTCAAATTTTGTATTTTGAACAAATTCTTTAAGTTCTTCAAAATCTTTTTGTGTTTCGCCCGGATAGCCAACCAGCAGAGTGGTGCGCAATACCAAGTCAGGATTTGCTTTTTTAATTTTATCAAAAAGTTGTAAAGTGCTTTGTTTGTCATGTGCACGGCGCATTCGTTTTAGAACCGAATTGCTTACATGTTGCACGGGAATATCTAAATAGTTACAAATTTTTGGTTCTTGGGCAATCAGCTCAATCAGCTCATCAGGAAATAGGGCAGGGTAGGAGTAGTGCAAACGAATCCATTTTAAACCTTCAATTTTTACTAAGTTTTTTAATAGTTCGGGAAGCATTTGTTTTTTATACAAATCCAAGCCATAATACGTCAGGTCTTGTGCAATAAGGATTAGTTCTTTAACGCCTTTACTTGCTAATTTTTGTGCTTCATCAAGTAAAATCTGCATAGGTACCGATTTGTGCTTGCCACGAATAAGCGGGATGGCGCAAAACGAACAAGTGCGGTCGCAACCTTCGGATATTTTCAGGTAAGCGTAATGTTTGGGCGTAGAAAGTTGGCGTTCGCCTACTAATTCATCTTTAAATTTGGTGTTGAGTGTTTTAAGGATTTTATTTACATCGTTTACCCCAAAATACTGATCGACTTCGGTAATTTCTTTTTCCAAATCTTTTTTATATCGTTCGGATAAACATCCAATTACATAGAGATTGTCAATTTCTTTTTCTTCTTTCATGCGTGCAAACTTCAGAATAGTATCAATACTTTCTTCTTTGGCATCTTTAATAAAACCACAAGTATTGATAATTATGGTATCTGCACCGGCATTGTCGCTTGCATCAAACAATACCTCTGTTTTTCCTGCGCGCAATTGAGCTGCCAGGTGTTCGCTGTCCACCGTATTTTTTGAACAACCAAGTGTGATTATATTTACTTTATGTTTTTTCAAAGCTAATTTTTTATTTATTTTATTTTTGTCGGATATATCAAACATTTTTGTTTATTTTTTGTGATTTGTAGGATATATCAAACAATTTTTTGTTGATCAAACCGTAACTGCTAACTAACTGAAAGGCATTAATCCTTGATAATGAAAGGTTTATTAGGGAATGGTATGAGCCGAAAAAAGACGATACTACGCTTTTTTCTTCCATCGCAAAATGGGTTCCCGTCAATCATGGCGGACCTTTCAGGAAATGGTTTGGAAACAACGAAAATGTCTTGAACTGGGAGAGTGATGGAAAGGAAATTAAGTCCTTAGCTGTTGAGAAATACAACTCAGTCACGAGAACGGTGACGGGAATGGGCTATTACTTCAGAGAAGGGATTACATGGGGCGCGATTTCGTCTGCTGACCTTAGCGTTAGATATTTTCCATCTGGTTATTGCTTTACCAATGCGGGCATGTGTGGATTTGGCGATGAAGCCAATCTGAGACTATCAGCATGTTTTATGAATTCAAAGGTTGTTTGGAGCCTTTTAAAGATTCTAACCCCGACCCTGAATTTCGGACCCAATCAAATTAGCTTACTACCGGCATCCAAGGCAGATAGCCTTCTAAAGAAAACCAGCGCACTATTTTGTGATTTACTCTCATTGTCCAAATCCGACTGGGACGCCTTCGAAACCTCCTGGGATTTCACCACCCTGCCATTGCTCCACCCCGACACGCGCCAGCCGACGCTGGCGGCGAGTTATGCCAGTCTGCGCGCCCGCTGGCAGCAGATGACCGACGAGATGCAGCGCCTTGAAGAAGAGAATAACCGCATTTTCATTGACGCTTATGGCTTGCAAGACGAGCTGGACGCGGACGTGCCGCTGACGAAAATCACCCTCACCTGCAACCCCGCCTATCGCTATCGCGGCAATGATGATCTGGAAGGCAAGCTCTGCGCCGACACCATGCGCGAATTCCTCTCCTACGCCGTCGGCTGCATGTTTGGCCGCTACAGCCTCGACGCGCCGGGCCTGATCCTCGCCAACCAGGGCGAAACGCTGGCCGATTATCTCGCCCGCGTGCCAAACCCGACCTTCACGCCGGACGAAGACAACGTCATCCCCATCCTCAACGGCGACTGGTTCCCCGACGACATCACCGAACGCTTTCGCCTGTTTCTGCGCACAACATTTGGCGAGGCGCATTTCCGCGAGAACCTGCGCAGCATCGAAGAGGCGCTTGGCAAGGATATCCGCAAATACTTCACCAAGGATTTTTACGCCGACCACGTAAAGCGCTACAAAAAACGCCCGATCTACTGGATGTTCGCCAGCCCCAAGGGCAGTTTTCAGGCGCTGATCTATATGCACCGTTACCGCGAGGATACGGTCAGCGTGGTGCTGAATGATTACCTGCGCGCCTTCACGCTAAAGCTGGAAGGCCACCGGCGCGCGCAAGAGGCATTAAGCATCTCGCCCGAGGCCAGCCAGAGCCAGCGCACCAAGGCGATCAAGGAGATCGAGAAGGTCAGTAAGCAGATTACCGAGCTGGAGGCATGGGAGCGCGACGTGCTGTTCCCGCTGGCCAGCCGCAAGCAGGCGATTGATCTGGATGACGGGGTAAAGGTGAACTACCCCAAGTTCGGTGCGGCGCTGAAAAAGATTGTCGGGGTCAGTTGATGCAGGAACGGATATCAAAGGCGCTGGCCAAACGGTTCGAGGCGCACCGGCTGGTGTTCTGGTATGACGAGGCGCGCGAGTTTGCCGAGGTGTTTGAGGTGCTGGAGGTGGAGGGCGTGGAAAAGCTGACCATCGCGGGCAACGAATTTGCCTTGAAGCACCGCGTATTGCGCGAGGCCCCCAAGCAGAACTTCCTGCTCTACAAACCCGGCCCCCGCCCTGATGATGTGGACAACTGGCTGCTGGATCTGGAGCTGGCCTATGATCTGTTTCGCACCGATCAGGTGGCAATCTGGCTGGCCGATCTGGGCCTGCCCGCCAACATGGACGATCTGCTGCGCACCCACGCCGAGTTTTTCCGTTCGGCCAAGCGGCTGGAGGCGTTGAAGGCGCGCGGGCGTAAGACCGTGATGATCGGCGACGGGTTGAATGATGCACCGGCGCTGGCGGGGGCGCATGCCTCCTTGTCGCCATCGAGCGCCACGCAGATCAGCCAGAGCGCTGCCGATGTGATTTTTCAGGGCGCGCAGCTCATGCCGGTCATTGAAACATTGAGCGTGGCCAAAGCGTCAAAACGCATGGCCTTGCAGAACTTCGCGATTGCGGCGGGCTATAATACCATCTTTGTGCCACTGGCCATGGCGGGCATTGTGACGCCGTTGATTGCCGCGATTGCCATGTCGGCGTCGTCAATTGCCGTGACCGCCAACGCAATTCGATTGCGCACCAAGCGGTTAACCCGGTAGGCTTGCCATACAGCTTGCCGGGAGTCTTGGCCGCGACGGTAGCCGCTTAAGTCACCCAGCCAACAGGACGCCTCGGGATCTTTTAACGATCGAGTTTAGAAAGCAGGACCATCATGACGTCACTTTCCTGGTTAATTCCCGCCGCGCTGTTTTTGGGAAGTCTGGGCCTGATCGGTTTTTTGTGGACGTTGAAAAGCGGACAATATGAAGACCTGGAAGGCGCCGCCTGGCGGGCCATTCAGGACGATGACGACGAGCCAAACGGCAGCACGCAGGACAAGCGTTAATGTGTTTTCAATTAAGTCTGAAACTCTCTGAAACTCTCT
>JAKIUH010000078.1 GCA_021647685.1 Bacteroidales bacterium | reverse complement strand
CTATAAAGATGATTCAGTACTATCAAGTAAAGTTGCCAGCGGAATTCTAGTTGCTTACATTGATCCTGTTTTTGGAAAAACAAGATCAAGTTTTGTAATGCAAATTATTCCGGGTTCAATCAGTGGATTTGGAGATAATCCTGTTGCAGATTCAATCAAACTTTTTCTTAGGTACATAGCCGATTCCACAGCTCCGTTATATGGAAATATGAATGCAGAAATGCAAATTAAAATACGAGAGGTAAAGAGCAATTTATCTATTGATTCCAGTTATTATACTTTTTACAAACCTCAATGGCTTGATTTAGGTGATGTTTTAGCGGAAACAACTTATTTTCCGCAAGACGGAAGAAACGATACAGTTGTTTTGTCTGTTAACTTAAATACAAGCTTCGGACAACGTATTATGGACGATTATGACCAGTGGGATGATGTTGTTGATCCTCGTGATACTAGCTTTACAGACTATTTTAAAGGAATGTATATCGAATCTAATGATATAGGATATGACGGTGCTTTATCTATATTTAATATTGTAAACGCTGAGACAAAAGCTGTCTTATATTATCATAATACAGAAGATACACTCCAATTATCTTTCTTTGTCCCCAGCATTAGTATACGGTTTAATATGGTAGAGCAACTATATGATGCACCCGGCTTTTTACCCGATTTGGATAATCCGGAAAGTAAAGAAGACAGTGTAGTTTATATACAAGGCTTAGGAGGATTAAAAACAAGATTAAAAATACCGGGCTTAGACAGCCTGAAAAAATCAGGACTTTGGGGAGTAAATAAAGCAGAAATAATTCTTCATGCAGAAAATAGTTCAATAAGCCAGGAAGAAGACTTTCCTGCACCACCAAAATTAAAGATACTGGCAATTAAACCCGATGGCAGTACAGAAGTGGTTGTTGATTATATCGGTCAAACATCCTATTTAGGAGTAAATTATGAAGATGGGAGCTATTTATTTGATATTACCTATTACGTTCAGCAAATATTAAGTGGTGCAATAGAGAACGATGGATTTTATATTTTATCAAATAGTGATTATGATAATCCGTCCAGAGTGGTAATAACAGGAACAAAACATCAAAATCCACTACAAATGCGACTTACACTAAGAAAGATAAATTAAAAGATACATTACAAGAAAGTAAAAAAGGAAGTTTATTGAAAAAATGAACTTCCTTTTTTTATTTATCGTATCAATAATAAGTGAATTCTTATCAAAGATTCTTTGAACTTTTAACAGAATGTACGTACTTTGCACTCATAACCTAAAAAAATCATAAAATGTGTGGAATTGTAGGATACATTGGCCTAAAACAAGCCTATCCGATTTTAATCAACGGATTAAAACGGCTTGAATACAGAGGCTATGACTCTGCCGGCATTGCTTTAATAAACGGGGAAACCAATGTTTATAAAAAGAGCGGCAAAGTTCAGGAACTCGAAGAGTTCGCAAAAAAAGAAAATATCGGAGGTACCGTAGGAATGGGACATACCCGATGGGCAACGCATGGCGAGCCAAACGATACAAATGCTCATCCGCATGTATCGGAAAAAGGGTATTTTACCCTTATCCATAACGGAATTATCGAAAATTATTCGCAACTGAAAAAGAAACTTATAAGTAGAGGCTATTCATTCCAAAGCGAAACAGATACTGAAGTTTTGGCAAACCTCATCGAATACATTTACCTGAAAGGTAAAGTTACACCGGAAATGGCTGTGCGCCTTGCTTTAAGTAAAGTAGTCGGTGCTTTTGGTTTGGTAATATCCTGCAAAGATACCCCCGACCAATTAATTGCCGCACGCAGAGGAAGTCCTTTGGTAATAGGAATTGGCAACGAAGAGTACTTTATTGCCTCTGATGCAACCCCAATTGTTGAACATACAAAAAGTGTTATTTATTTGAATAACGACAATGTTGCGATTCTTAAACGTAATGAACTTACCCTGAAAACCATTGATAACGAACCGGCAAGTTTAACTATTAAACAATTGGATTTAGATATTGGCGAAATTGAAAAAAACGGTTATGACCATTTTATGCTCAAAGAAATTTTTGAGCAACCTAAATCAATTTTTGATACATTTAGAGGAAGAATTGCTGCCGATTTATCGGAAATTACTCTTGGTGGTTTGTTGGATGTAATGGATAAAATTGAAAAAGCCAAACGTATAGTTATTATTGGTTGCGGTACTTCGTGGCATGCCGGATTAGTGGGTGAATACCTGCTTGAAGAATATGCCCGCATACCGGTTGAGGTAGAATACGGTTCCGAATTCAGATACCGAAATCCGCTAATTTATGAAGATGATATAGTAATTGCCATCAGCCAGAGTGGAGAAACTGCCGATACACTGGCAGCCATAAATTTGGCAAAAGAGCATAAAGCCCTGGTTTTGGGAATTTGTAATGTTGTGGGTTCCAGTATTCCGCGCGAAACGCATGCCGGAGTTTATACACATGCCGGACCGGAAATAGGGGTTGCTTCTACCAAAGCATTTACCGCACAAGTTACCGTATTGGCAATGATGGCTTTTTTATTAGGTAAAAGAAAAGGAACCATTACCGATGAAGAATACCGGAAACTTATTAAAGAACTCAATGATATTCCCGGAAAAATTGAAAAAATTCTGGAACATAATGAAGAATACAAAAAAATAGCAGAATTATATAAAGATGCATCGAACGCACTTTATTTGGGTCGCGGATATTTTTTCCCCGTTGCATTGGAAGGTGCTCTTAAACTGAAAGAAATTTCATACATTCATGCCGAAGGTTATCCGGCTGCGGAAATGAAACACGGACCTATTGCTTTGATTGATGAAAACATGCCGGTTTTTGTAATCGCAACAAAAGACCGCTCTTATGAAAAAATCGTAAGTAATATTCAAGAAGTAAAAGCCCGCAACGGAATTGTAATAGCTATTGTTACCGAGGGTGATACGATAATTAAGAAAATGGCCGATCATGTATTGGAAGTACCTCAAGCCGAAGCTGCACTTGCCGCTTTATTGGCGGTTATTCCTTTACAACTGCTATCCTATCATATTGCTGTTATGCGTGGCTGTAATGTTGATCAACCACGCAATTTAGCAAAATCGGTTACGGTTGAGTAAATCATGAATTTTTTTTAAAACTTTTCCACTCCAGTGAGCAGATGACTTAAAGTCATCAGCTCACTTTAGAGGTAAAACTACTTCAAATCTTGAACCTTTATCCGGTTTGCTTTCTACCTTGACTTGCCCGTTATATAAATCAATAATCTTTTTCATAATGGATAAGCCCAATCCTGAGCCTGCGATTTTACGCGTTTTTTCATTTTTTGCACGCATAAACTCCTCAAAAAGATGCTTCTGTTCTTCTTCGCTCATTCCTATTCCAGTATCTTCAACAACAATAAACACTTGATTGTTCGCTTTTTTTATCGAGAAATAAATTTCCCCGTTTTCTTTATTGTATTTTACGGCATTTGATAATAAATTATTAAAAATAATTTCAATTTCAGAAGCATCGGCTTTCATTAGCAATTCATCGGGGAAATCTAATGTAATAATAATATTTCGTTGTTTAGCAGCCGGCTCAATAGAATCTACTGCAGTATGAGCAATTTGGATAATGTCTAAACGCTCAATGTGTCTTACTTTTTTCCCTGATTCAATTCGGGTAAAATCCAACATATCCATAATTAGGCTGCGCATGGCTTTAATTCGCTCTAATGAGCGGTCAATCATTTTATCGTAATTTTCAATACGGTCTCCGGCTTGCCTGTCTTTCATAATTTGCAAATAGCTTTCAACGGCATTTAAAGGTGATTTTAGTTCATGTGAAAGTACCGAAAGAAACTGAAAACGGATTTTTTTGCCTTCGGCTTTCATTTTTCGGGTCATCCGTTTAAGGAACAAATGTTTGGTAATGCTCTCAATAGATGCAACCAATTCTTGTTTAGTAAATGGTTTGGGCATAAAATTAAAAGCTCCGTTATTGGTTGCTTTTACTGCCAAATCAATTGATGCATAAGAAGTTATCATCATCACAGCCAAATCAAACTTTTTTTCTTTAATGTACTGCAAAACTTCCACCCCTTCAATTCCCGGCAATTTATTATCCAGCAATACGATATCAATACCTCCTTTATCTATCAATTCAATTTCCTGTTCACCGGTTTCCGCTTCAATAATTTCATATTCAAAATCATCATCGTGAAATGGAAAAGAAACCTTTAGGTTTCTAAGCCCCCTTTTAATTCCCATTCGGATACCCTGCTCATCATCAACTACAAGTATTCTAAGTTTTTCCATAGCTTTTAAGTTTAATGCACTGCATCAAGATTTTTAGGAATTGTAATTTTAAAAGTAGTTCCTGTTGCTCCTTTATCAGGATTTGTATTTGATTTAACACTGATTTTCCCGCGGTGCATTTTTACAATACCATACACCAAAGGCAAGCCCAAGCCCGTACCTTTTGCTGCACCTTTGGTAGTAAAAAAAGGTGTAAATATTTTCTCAAAATTTTCTTCCGGTATTCCTGTTCCCGTATCTGAAACTTCAATAATAAAATTTTCTTCGTTCTCCTTTAAATAAATACTCAGCTCACCCCCTTCCGGCATAGCATCCATCGCATTTTTTTCTAAATTGGTCATTACCTGCATCATCTGTTCCCTGTCAATTTTTACGACCGGATTTTTTAATTCATCAATGAGCTTAATTTCTATAATATCCGGTTTAATTAACGAATTAAAGCTTCGCTTAATAAATTCTGCTAAATTTGTCTCTTTTAAATTAATCCGGTTTTTTCGTGCAAAATTCAGCAGTCCGCCAACAATAGTTTTGCAGCGTTCTGCTTGCTCGTTAATTATTTGAATATCTTCATAAAATTCACTTTTGGGATTTAGTTCATCTTGTAAAATACTACTGTACAATGTGATAATACCCAGCGGATTATTTAGTTCATGAGCAATACCTGCCGATACTTGCCCCATACTTGCCAATTTTTCGGACTGAATTAATGCCTCTTGGGTATCTGAAAGTTTTTCAATGGTATAAGGTAAACACATCTCCGGCTCTGCCAATTCTTCGCAAACTGCAATAGCCAATTCTCTACAAGTAGGATATCCGCAAGCACCACAATTAAGCAAATCTTTTCCTTCGGTTTTTCCCATTGACTGTAAAACCTTACTAATTTCTTCTTCTTCCGGCAAAGGAATACGACAATCGCGTGGTGTAAAGCGTCTTGACAAATCAATTGTACTAAACTCCGCTATATCTTCTTCCCAAGATTTAATATCCAAGTTTTTCAACTTTTCTTTCACATAATTACTGATTTTTAATCTTTTTACCAGCTTTACATTGCGTTGAGTCATGCCCGGACCCTCAATACAGCCATCACAACATAAAAGTTCCAAATGTTGATTTTTTAATAAGCCGTTTTCTAACTCCTCAATGGCTTCTTTAAATTTGGCTTTCCCCTCTGCTGTAATTACCTCACCTTCGCCTAAGCCTTCTGCCTTGTCAATACTTTTCAACAAACCGTGATTAACCGGAAAAAAAGCACCTTTGCTTGAATGCGGCGGGTCAAAATCCGATTTTTTTACATTACTGGATGATATATTTTTTTCTTCAAATAGATTACGAAGCTCTTGAAAAGTAATATTGGCATCATAAAAATACGATTCCGCTTTTTTTGCAATGCAAGGACCTGCAAAAACAAGTTTTAAATCCTCACCGTATTTTTTCTTTACCACTTTTGCCATTGCCATTGCCGGCGAATCTATTTGTGCCAACAATTCAAGCAAAGCGGGATGATATTGACTGATATAATTAACAATTGCGGGACAATCGGAAGTTATTAATGAATGTGTTTTTTCACTGTCGAAAAGCTCTTTATAGCTGAGTGCAACTAAATCCGCACCAAAAGAAACTTCGGTAACATAATCAAAACCAATAGCTTTAATCATCCCTACCAATATACGGTAATCCTCAATCTCAGTAAATTCGGCAGCAAAACTAGGTGCAATGCAAAGCATTGATTTATTGGTAGATTGAATTATATGCTCAACAGCCGGCAGAGAAGAGTGATAGGATTTAGCTCCCTGACTGCAAACAATTACACAATTACCGCAAGCAATACAACGAGCGTTAATTACTTCTGCCTGCCCGTTAATAATTTTAATTGCTTTGGCAGGACATTCCCTTACACAAGTATAACACACTCGGCACAAGCCTTTTACGGTATAAACCAATGGATTATCTTCTGTAAATCTGTGCATACTTAATGTTTTGTGGTCAAATACCGGATAGCTAAATCGCTTTAATCAATTTATTGCTACCCGGTAATTCAACCTATTTTAATACTAACCAAAAACAAAAATAACTGAACATAAACACACAAAAAATGACAATTATCATTCTTTATCGTTTTTATATTCTTCGATAATACTTTTAACATCTTCCACGGCTACGCGCCCGTGAACTTTTTCGCCGACAGTAACTACGGGTGCTAAACCGCATGCCCCAACACAACGCAAACTATTTAAAGAAAAAACGCCATCAGGTGTTGTTTCGCCCACTTTAATATCCAAAAGTTTTTTAAACTCATTCAATACTTTTTCAGCTCCACGTACATAACAGGCTGTTCCCATACAAATTGAAATCGGGTATTTGCCTTTGGGTATCATTGTAAAAAAAGAGTAAAAACTAACAACTCCATGTACATGAGCAATTGAAACATTTAGTTCATTGGCTACTACTTCTTGCACTTCGGCGGGAAGATAACCGAAAAGACTTTGAGCTGCATGCAAAACATTAATTAATTCACCTTTATCGTTATTGAACTTTTTACATACTTCTTTTAATTCGGCTACTTTATTTTGAGCTAATTTTATGTGTGCCATTTTATCTGTTTTTTAAAATTTCTAAAAATTATTCAATCTCAATTTTCTTTTTCTTGGCAAAATAATTGGTATGAAGCAATTCATGTGATTTTTCGCTACAAGGCGCTCCAAGGTATTCTTTGTATAAGTTTTGAATGTAAGGATTTTCATGCGATTTACGAATGGGTTTTCCTGCATCTTCTTGATAAATAGCTATTTGACGTTTTTTAAGAATACTTACATCGCCATGATGATAGGGTTGTCCTCCGCCACCAATGCAACCACCCGGACAAGCCATAATTTCAATGGCATGGAATTGTGATTTTCCAGCGCGTATTTCTTCAAGTAAAGTGCGTGCATTACCCAAACCATGAGCAATACCAATATTAATCGGTAAACCGTCAAAATCAATGGTAGCACTTCGTATTCCTTCAAAACCTCTTAGTTCGTTAAAATCAACCTTCTCTAAGGTTTTCCCTGTATGCAATTCGTATGCAGTACGTACTGCAGCTTCAATTACCCCGCCTGTACTGCCAAAAATAACACCTGCCCCTGATGATTCACCAAGCGGACGATCAAAATCATCATCTTTAAGTGCATCAAAATTAAGGTTGGCACTTTTAATCATTTGTGCTAATTCACGGGTGGTTATCGAAACATTTACATCGGGATCACCATCAACAGCAAACTCAGGACGTGCCGCTTCAAATTTTTTAGCCAAACAAGGCATTACCGAAACAACTACCAAATCTTTACGATCAATATTCATTTTCTCGGCAAAGTATGATTTGGCAATTGCACCAAACATTTGTTGTGGCGATTTTGCCGTAGAAGGAATATCCAACATATCAGGAAAGTGATACTCAAAGAAATTTACCCAACCCGGACAACAGGAAGTCAGCATCGGAAGTTTAACATTTTTATCTCCTTGAAGGTGTTTGTTTAAACGTTCCAGTAATTCGGTTCCTTCTTCCATAATGGTAAGATCAGCAGCAAAATCAGTATCAAAAACATAATCGAAACCAATTTTACGTAAAGCAGAAACCATTTTTCCGGTTACCAATGTACCGGCTTCATATCCAAATTCCTCTCCCAAAGCAGCACGTACCGCCGGAGCTGTTTGCACAATAACCGTTTTTTTGGGGTTCATAATGGCTTCCATTACTTTCCAAGTATTATCGCGCTCGATTAAAGCACCTGTCGGGCAAACTGCCACACACTGTCCGCAAAAAGTACAACTTGAATGGTCTAAGTCCATTTCAAAAGCAGGTGCTACTACGGAGCCAAAACCTCGATACAAGGCAGATAGCGTGCCCACGGTTTGCACATCATTACAAGCTGTTTCGCAACGACGACACATAATGCACTTTTCAGGTTCACGTATAATACCGGGTGATTCGTCGCCTTTATAGGTGGATTTTTCACCTTGATAATGAATTTCTCGAATGCCCAAATCTTGTGCTAAGGACTGTAAATCACATTTTCCTGATTTTGTACAAACCAAACACTCAAAAGGATGGTCGGAAAGAATTAACTCCATAACCGTACGGCGTGCATTTACTACACGCGGAGTATGTGTACTTACAAACATTCCATCTTCACACTGCGTTTTGCACGATGGAGCAAGATTTCGTCTTCCCTCAACTTCAACCACACACATGCGGCAACCTCCCGGGGTATTTTCAAAAGCAGTATCTTCTAATTTCAAGTAGCAAAGCGTAGGAATATCTACTCCTGTTAATTTTGCAGCCTCTAAAACAGTAGTTCCTTTTTCTACCTCTACTAGAGTATTATCGATTGTTAACTTTATTTTGTCCATTCTTTCTATTTTTGAATATTTTATAAATTCCAACAGCTTAATTAAGCGATGTAAATTGCATCAAACTTGCATTTTTCCATACAGGCACCGCATTTGATACAAATATCTTGATTGATAAAATGTGCCATTTTTCGTTCACCTGATATTGCATCAACCGGACAAACACGCACACAAAGTGTACAACCTGTACAAGCATCTTCTTTAATAATGTATTGCATTAATGCTGTGCACTGCCCTGCATGACATTTACTGTCTTTAACATGCGCCTCGTATTCTTCAGGAAAATTATCCATAGTAGAAAGTACCGGATTGGGAGATGTTTGACCCAAACCGCAAAGCGATGTATCTTTTACAACATTTGCCAAATTACGCAACTTGAATAAGTCCTCTTCTGTGCCTTTACCTTCGGTAATTTTATCTAAAAGCTCATATAAACGTTTATTGCCAATACGGCAAGGAGCACATTTACCACAAGATTCTTCCACGGTAAAATCAAGATAAAATTTAGCCATCGAAACCATACAATCACTTTCATCCATAACAATCATACCGCCAGAGCCCATCATAGAGCCGGCTGCAATTAGGTTGTCGTAATCAATTGGAATATCCAAATGCTTTTCGGTTAAGCAACCACCTGAGGGACCTCCGGTTTGTACGGCTTTAAATTTTTTACCGTCTTTTATGCCACCACCAATATCAAAAATTACTTCACGCAGCGTAATTCCCATAGGTACTTCAATCAAGCCAACATTATTTACTTTGCCTGCCAGAGCAAATACTTTGGTTCCCTTGCTTTTTTCGGTACCAATACTTGCAAACCAATCGGCTCCTTTTAAGATAATGGGTGGAATATTGGCATAGGTTTCTACATTATTAACATTTGTAGGCTTTTCTTTATATCCTTTTTCCGAAGGGAATGGTGGCTTTACACCCGGCTCTCCTCTTAATCCTTCCATAGAATGAATAAGTGCAGTTTCTTCACCACAAACAAAGGCACCGGCACCGTATCTTATTTCTATATCGAAATTAAAGCCGGTACCCATTATGTTTTCTCCAAGCAAACCGTATTCACGTGCTTGATTAATCGCAATTTTCAGACGTTCAATTGCCAAAGGATATTCGGCACGTATATAAATTAAACCCCTGTCTGCACCTGTACAGTATCCGTTAATAGCCATTGCTTCGAGCACAGAATGTGGGTCACCTTCAAGAATGGAACGGTCCATAAATGCTCCGGGGTCTCCTTCATCAGCATTACACACTACATATTTTTGTTCGGCTTTTACTTTTCTTGTAAGCTCCCATTTTAAACCGGTAGGGAAACCACCTCCTCCGCGCCCGCGTAAACCAGATTTTATCAATAAACCAATGGTTTTTTCGGGTGTAAGCTCGGTTAAAACTTTGCCCAAAGCCATATATCCGTCTTTGGCAATATATTCTTCAATATTTTCAGGATTAATAAATCCACAATTACGCAAAGCAATACGAATTTGCTTTTTATAAAAATCCATGTGTTTTGAGTCACTTATCCTTTCTTTTGTTTCAGGATTTTCATATAACAATCGTTCTACCTTTCTTCCTTTTACCAAATGTTCCGCTACAAGTTCTTCTGCATCATCAGGGCTTACTTGTACATAAAAAGTATTGTCAGGAACCATTTTTACAATTGGTCCTTTTTCGCAAAACCCAAAACAGCCGGTACGTATAACTTGTACATCTTTATCAATATCATTCTCAATAACCGCTTGCGAAATATTTTTTACAATTTCATCGCTTTTTGATGCACGACATCCTGTTCCAGAACAAACTAAAACTTGAATTTTATCTTTTGCCATAATTAATCATCTTTAAGAGTTTTATAATTAACCGGAATAATGCCATCAACCATTTCTCCTGAAATAATATATTTATCAATAATTTCTTGTGCTTTTTCAATATCAACATATCCAAAAACAACCGGCTCTTCACCCTGACGTGTAATCTCAATAGTTGGTTCGGCATAGCAATAGCCCATACAGCCGGTTTGAGAAACAACAGCATCAACAGCTTTGTTGTCAAGTTCATTAATCATGTACTCCATAGTTTCTTTTGCCCCCGAAGCAATGCCGCAAGTAGCCATAGAAACTTTTACTTGAATTAATTGCTCATAATGCTCTGCCTTTTCTCTTAAACTAACTTTAGCCTGAAGTTCATCTCTTATTTTTTTGAGATCTTCTAATGATTTTACTTTGGTCATTTGCAAAAATTTTAAGTTTATATTATTTTGTTAACAAAAATCTACATTTATATTTTCTAAATTTTCTTTAATCAACTCTTTTAAAAAAACCGATACTTTTGGAGTATTAATAGATATTGGGTTGAGTGTTTTTTTTATTTCTTCACTCGACACTTTAAAATTTCCGCTGCCATTCGAATATTTAAAATCAATGTTAAGTCTCGGATTTCCAGTAATTAATAACGCTATAGAAGTATAAATATCACCCAATGGTAAGCAATCAATACTATCTGTGTTAAAAACTGCATTAATAACAGTTCCAACATTTTTTTTAGATTTAACATTTAAATACCCTCCTGTTTGCACGGTATTTTGTTTTAGCAAAGGCAGACCTAAACCCACTTTCCGTGTAGTTCGCGTGGTAAAAAAAGGGTCTTTCACCGATTGGAGCATTTGCTCGTCTATTCCATTACCATCATCTTCAATACGGATATTTAATGTCTGATTTTTTGCATTAATCTCAATTAAAATATTTTTAGCATGAGCTCTTATTGAGTTTTGCACTATATCCATAATATGCTCAGAGATAGTTCTCATTCTATGATAATTTTTCGGTTATTTTTATTATTTAAACACATAACAAACTCATCAAAAGTTGGCTTTTTCATTAACAATTTCACATATTTACTCCCAATCTGTTCGGGATAATGAGCATCAGAAGCTGTGATAAAAGCAATATTGCTATTTATATCAAATTGCTGAATAAACTTTTGCATGATATTAATATCTGATAACTCAAGTGCATCGATACATAATTGTGGCGGAATAAAACCTAATTGGCTGATGATACTATAGGTTTTCCTGTCAATATGAGCAGGGATAAATATTCCGTTAAGTTCATGCACTTTTTTTTCAACTTCTTCAATTGATTTATTTAAACCGGAAATAAGCAAACGAGTTTCTTCTCCGGCAATCATTTCAGACTCATCTACCCAAACTTGGTCTCCAAATTTCACTGGGTTATTCTTGATATTGGGTAAATTTTCATCTAAAAATGATTGAAAAGCAGCAGTTTTTTCAAAATTTTCAAAGAACGCTAAACAGTGAACTTCCTCTTTTGTGTTTATTTCTACTCCTGGAAAAACATTTATATGATTTAGCTTTCCGATCCTGTAAACTTCTTTACACTGTTGTGTTGAATTATGGTCTGTTATACCGATAATATTAATTTTTTTCTTTTTTGCCTCTTTAATTATCTGCATGGGGCTCATTTCCAAGCTTCCGCAAGTTGAAAGCAAAGTATGAATATGTAAATCAGCCCTAAAATCTTTCATTTTCTATTTATAAAATAAATTATACAGCTTTCCTGATATGATAAAAGCTGGTTCATCTGTTCCCAACAGGGGGATTTCTTCTTTTTTGCTTTGCTCAATAAGTTCATCTCCGGGTTTTATGCCATTAATTAATAGTATAGCAGCCATATCTTTTAAAGATGCAACAGCAAGAACATTTTTATGATTTTGCAGGGTGATCCAAATTTGCATTTCATGAGCATTTCCCATTACATCACTCAATAAGTCAGAAGTATAAGCTCCAACAACTTCAATATCATCTAACAAATGCTCATTACTAAAAACTTGCATATTTAATTGTGTTACAATTTCAGATAGTTTCATTTTCAGCTCCTTTTTTATTACAGTTTTTTTCAAGGCGTTTATTTCCCCAAATTTTTTCAATAATCCTAATTGAATGTTCAGGGCTTAACTTGTAATTTTTTTCCATATTGCGTTGAATAAAAATACAATTAGAAAGATTGGACTTTTTTAAAAATATATCTTCGGCAAGACTC
>JAKIUH010000077.1 GCA_021647685.1 Bacteroidales bacterium | reverse complement strand
TGAATTAGACATGATAAAATTTGCGAATTTAAAATATGTTCTGACAAAAAACAAAACACGGGATAAACTATTTAGATATAAAAATAGCTATCCCGTGTATATATATTAGTTATTTACTATCTAAATCTTGCAATGGTTGTTTCATTAATCCAACAACCTACGGTAACTTTACTTCCTTTTGTGATGCCTAAGAAAAATGCATCTTCTTTGTTCGGGAAGTTTTTAGAATACTGACCAATTAATTTATTGGCTTGTTCTGCAATAGATGGATCAACCTTTTTAGCCTGAACTAATTTATCAACCGCAACCCAATATGAAATACGTCCCAATTCTCCTTCCGGTTTGCTAAGTTCTTTACATCCGCTTGCTGCATATAAGGTGGCAATCAGCATATAAGGTGCACCATAGTTTCCGCGTAAGCTAATGGCTTTTTGTGCATATGAACGGGATTGAGCTTTGTTGCCGGTCTCGTTTGATACTTGTGCTAATTTAAAGTAATACTTGGCTTTTAAACTATCATTAGTTTCCAGCTCAATAGCTTTATTTAAGAACTCTGATGCTTTTTTATATTCTTTTTTCTTTAACGACATATTTGCAATACTGTAACTTGAAAAAGGCGAGGGCTTTAATTCATTTAACCTTACTGCAACATCGAAAAACAGTTCAGAATCTGTACAGTCTTTTTTATCAAGAATGTTTGCTATTTTTTCCAATAGTTCAAGATTATCCGGTTCTGCTTTGAATTTTTTATCGTAAGCACCAATAATTTTATCACAAGTGGCAGCTTCGCTGTTTGAGAATATTAAATCAACACCATCAATGGCTTTTTTAGTTTTTTCTTTATTACTTACCGCAGCTAAACGTTTTGATAATAAATCGCTAACTAAGGAATAATTATCAACCACAACATCGGCATCTATTTTACCCTTTTTATACATTTCTTCGGTAAGACGCATAAATTCATAAAGAACAACATCTTCTGATTTAATGCCTTGCAAATCAATAGATTCTTTAAGGTATCCATAAGCTTCTTCAAGAGCTGCTTTGTTGAATTTATATAAATCGCGCCCCTTTTTACCCAAAATATATCCTTTAGGATATTTAGGATCATTGCCGAAGTATTTTATTCTTAGGTCATAAGCCATCATTAAAGTGTCCACCCAAGCTGCTTTTTCTTCTTTTGAGGCTTTATTGTATTTATATCCTATCACTTTATTTGCATTTGAATAAATGCTTTTGGTTGACATGGGATAATAGTGGAATAAATAGGTCCAATAATTATAGGCATCTTCATAATTTTTCATTTTTATGGATTGCCTGAAAAGCGTAATACTTTTTTTACATTCCATATCATCAGCACCGTATTTTGTTAATGTTCCCATATAAGCAATAATCTTCCATCGCTTATCATGAATCATTTTTTTGAGTGCATCAATATCTGTTTTTTTAAGTTCTTTGTTTGTGTAAACTTTATAGTTTTCATCGGTTAAAGCACCAGCTTCGTAAGCAATGATATCATCATCCGCATCTGATAATCGCTTTAGTTGCTCTCTGAAATCTGCCACTTCTTGTGGAGTCAGATTTGTTTTATCTTCTGAACATTTAAGCTCGGTTCCTAATTTTGGAAAGCCTTTTTTAAATAGTTCTTCTGCTGATTGGGCAAAACCTTTCCCGCCAAGAAAAACTACAAATACAAACATCAACACTAAATTCTTTTTCATAGGTATTCTATTTTAATTTACTTTTACATCTTACAAAAATATTGAGTAAGCTATTTTGTAAGTTTATCATTAACAATTTACTAAACGCAATATTATAAATTTATGTTTTACTGCCAAACTCTTTTCTTAAACCAAATATCTTGTAAACTCACATTAAACTGGAACATAAAATAGTTTTCAGCGACAATATCTATGCCCGGAATATATTTTTTTTGATAACTTAATGCAAAATTTATTAAAGTTGGTGAACGTTTTATGGGTAAACCAACACCCATGGAAATTTCATAACTTTTAAGTTGTCTATCTTGATATACTAGATATGAGTTGGATAAATTTGCTCCAATTCGGTATCTTATCAGATTTAAGTATTTGTTTGATGTCATATCCGGTGTATATTCTGCACCGAAAGCTAATTTGCTATAGTCGGCAAAAGTGTAGTTTTTATCAAAAAATTTAGATTGTGACCAATAAGCTATCGAATAATCCGCCCCCAGCTCTAATTTGTTATTGATTCTAAGTGATGTTCCAAAGGAATAGGATTGGGGAATTTCCAGAACTCCGATATTTTGGGTTAAATCTAAAATCGTATCGCGCAAATTACCATTGGTTTTGGTAATTGTATTTGTAATCAGGGTATGATTGTCTGCATCAAGGTCAGTATTAAACCCGTAAGTAGCTCCAATATTCAAGAAAAGTTTTTCATGAATTTTACGGTGATAATGAATACCGGCTTTATAACTAAATGCGCTTATGTTTGCTTGGTCTTTTCGTTCAACAACAGAAGTTGAGTTTGTATTGTAACTTACGCTGGTGCTTTTGTAAATTAAAGGACCGAAAAGATATGATAGCTTAATTCCTACGGATAATGATTTGAATATGCTAAATGAATTATCAAAATAAAAATTGGTAATACCGCCATCTCCGCTGTATATCGTTGCTAATTTTTGGTCATCGGTACCGGTTTCAATAGTTTGCTGAATATTGTATCCAATACTTGACATGGGGATTAGTCCTAAACCTGAACGCCACCATTTCGTAAGCGGAAATCCTATAGAGAGGTAACTTACATTACCGTTAAAATCTTTAAATTTTTTATCGGGTGTTTCTAAAACCTGATAGCTTGCTGTGATACCTACTTCAAAAATAAATGAGTTTTGTACCAGTGCACTATATGATGCCGGATTTGAGGGATTTATATGGTAGGGTGAGTATAGAGGAGCACTTAAACCACCCATTGCCCGGTTTCGTGCAAAACCTTCGTATCGCAGGTTTCCAACTCCATACATTGAAAATGGCGATGTGCTGCCTTGTCCGTAGGTAAATACAGTCATAAATAGACTGAATGTTACCAATATTAATTTTTTATATCTGTTCTGCATTGTATTCTAAAATTCTGTTTAAACCAACTGCTGTTAAAAAAGGTTTTGCAAATATGCGATTTTTTAACTTATGCTCAAAGAAAAAACTGTCTCCACCCGTCAAAATTACTTTTAAATCTGTATATTTTTTTTTATATTCGTGGATATATTTATCCATTTCAAAGATTATTCCGTTTTGAACCCCCGATATTATAGCATCATTTGTATTGTTTGCCGTTAAATAAAACTCCTCACTTTTATCTAATAAAGGCAATTTATTGGTAAAAGTATTTAATGCTTTAAACCTCATTTGCATACCGGGAGATATATTTCCTCCTCGATATTCATTTTTTTCCGATACAAAATCAATGGTTAATGCTGTTCCTGCGTCAATCACTAAAACGTTGGTGTCCGGAAAAATAGTATTTGCACCCACAGCTGCAGCAATTCTATCTTTACCCAAGCTTGTTTTACTTTTATATTTATTAATTATAGGTAATTTTATTTTTTCATCTAAATAAATTATTTTTTTTGCATGATTATTAATTTTATGATAAAAAACATCAGGTAATTTAATTACAGATGATACAATAATGTTTTCCGGTTTTTGAAAATCATTTATTAAATCAAAAATTTTAAAAATATTTGTAGAACTTATTTTTTGTGAAAAACTTATTTTTCTTTTTTCAAATACAAAAACTTTTATAAAAGTATTTCCTATGTCGATAACTAAATTCAAACTATTTATCCCTTTTATTGCTTCATTAATAAAAAATAATGCAAATTTTATAAAAAATTATTATTTTTATGCTTAAATATGAATATTAAAATTAGAAAAACTGACAAAAATCATAAAAAAGCCTTATTTTGACTAAAAAAATTTTAATTGTTGAAGACGATAAAATGCTTTGTACCATTTTTGAGATGTTTATAAAGCAGTTGGGACATGATTTGGTAGGTATTTCGCAAACGGGAGCGGAGGCATTGCAAATTTGTGAAATTAACCCTCCTGATGTTATTCTTATGGATATACATCTTACCGATGAAATGGATGGCATTGAAACCGCTAAAATTATTTATGAGCGTTTTGATATTCCTGTGATTTTTGTTACAAGTGATATTGAGGAAGAAACCATTCATTCTGCTATTTATCATAATACTTATGGTTTTTTAATGAAACCAATTTATAAATCGTCTTTGGGTGTAAGTATTGAATTTGCCTATTCAAAACATAAATTTGACAGAACTCAAAAAAAATGAATAAAGTTTGCCCAAATTGTAAAAATGCAATTAGCAATGATGATTTATTGTGCCCTCATTGCAATGAATTAATTTTAGATGATCCGCAGGAAGGTGAAAAATTTATATGCCCGGTATGTGGTGCAGAAAACCCTCCGGGCACTAAGTCTTGTAAATTTTGCTGTAGTATATTGCCTGAAACTTTTGGTTAAATATTTTTTTGATATTTATCCAAGCATTGCTTTAACCTTTTGAGCAATTACTTTACCTTCGGCTCTTCCTGCAACTTTTGCATTAACTATTCCCATTACTTTTCCCATGTCTTTCATTGAAGAGGCACCGGTTTGTTCAATGGCATTTTTAATAATTGCATCCAGTTCTTCTTCGCTCATTTGTTCGGGTAAGTATGCTTCAAGAAATTTTATTTCCGACATTTCCTTTTCGTAAAGGTCTGTGCGGTTTTCTTTTTTATAAATATCTGCCGAATCTTTTCGCTGTTTAATTAATTTTTGTACAATTTTTATTTCTTTATCTTCGGTAATATCTTTTCCCAAGCCCGAAGTTTGTTCCAATAATAATTCACTTTTTATAGCCCGCAATGCTGATAATTTATCAGCTTGCTTTTCTTTCATGGCAGTTTTTAAGTCTTGGTTTATTTTATCTAATAAGCTCATTTTTTATAGCTTTAAGAAATTAATCTACATTATCATGCAAGTATGGATTTTCACTTAACTCATCATTGTCGTCATCATTTAAAGTATATCGAGATACTTGTGAGTCGTCAACATTCAATTCTTCATCAACTTTAATACCTTTACGTTTAAAAGCCGGAACATTTTCCAATTCATCAATAATTTTAGGATTTGTTTCGTTTTTCAGATTTGTTAATGTCTTTTTAGGTTCTTTTTTCTTTATGGATTTCAGTGCATTTTGTATTAGAGCATCTTCATCTACATCTACTTCTGTTTCTTGATCTGTTGAAAACAGGGTAATTTCATCATCTACTTTTTCTACCCCAATGGGTTCGTTAACGGGCTGATTGCCTTTTTTTACTTGAAAAATGTCTGAATCATCATTTTCAGGGTAATCTACCTCAAAATCAATTTCGTCGTCTAGTTTTAATTCATTTGGAAGTGTTTTTTTAGCCGTTTTTACCGGATTATCGGGTTTAATTGGATTTTTTGCTTTAATCCGTTCATAAGTATAAAGTTCAGGAATAATATCTGTTTCAAAACCGGTGGCAATAACCGTAACGTTAATTTTTTCAGCCAAAGCTTCTTCTTGATTGTATCCCCATATTAAATCGGCATTGTTCCCTGCTTTTTCTTGAGCATATTCGGTTATTTCATAAATTTCGTCCATCGTAATTTCATCATCACCAAACGAAATGTTCAATAAAATATTCTTAGCTCCCGAAATATCGTTACTGTTAAGCAGAGGAGAGTTCAGCGCATCTTCAACAGCATTCATAGCACGGTTTTCGCCTTCGGCAATTCCCGAGCCAAGTACAGCAACTCCACTGTCTTTCATAACTGTTTGTACATCTGCAAAATCAACATTTACATAGCCTTTTTTCGTAATAATTTCGGCAATACCTTTTGCAGCTACCGTTAATACATTATCTGCTTTTGAGAAAGCTTCACGCACTCCCAGGTTTCCATATATGTCGCGTAAGCGTTCATTATTAATGACTAATAGAGAATCTACGTGTTTATTAATTTCCTGAACTCCTTTTATTGCATTGTTCATACGTTTTTCACCTTCAAAGCGGAATGGAAGGGTGATAATTGCTACAGTGAGTATGCCCAATTCTTTTGCAGCTTTAGCAATTACCGGTGCTGCTCCTGTTCCTGTACCGCCACCCATTCCTGCTGTAATAAACACCATTTTTGTGTTGTTGCCCAAAACATTGTTTATTTCTTCAAGGCTTTCAATGGCTGCTTCTCTGCCTGTATCGGGTTTATTTCCTGCTCCAAGACCTTCTGTTAGTTGCTTGCCGAGATGTATTTTTATAGGTACCGGGCTACTTGCCAATGCCTGACTATCGGTATTGCAAATAATGAAATCAACATCAGTAATTCCTTGATGAAACATGTAATTTACTGCGTTACTACCACCACCACCAACTCCTACAACTTTAATAATCGAAGTGTTTTTTCTGGGTAAATCAAAAGGCATTATATCATCCATAACAATAAATTTTCTGTTTAAGCTAATTATTCTATCAATTTTATTTAACTGTAATTTATGATAATAAATCAAAGTTTCCGTTTTGCTCTATGACAGGCATGGTTTCTATTTTACATTTCCGAACTTCTATCTTCAAACATACCTGAAAAAAACTTTTTAACTCCCGAAAAAACTTTTTTAATCGGTTCTTCTTCTGAGTAATTTTCGTTTTCAAAATCCTCTTCTTCCTCTTCTTCTTCGGTATTGCCATTTAAAGCTGCATTTGCTTCGTTTTCAAGTTCATGCATATATCCGCCAAGCAATAAACCAATCGCAGTAGAATACATAGGCGAATTTACTTCTTTATTTCCGGTTTCTGCTAAATAGTTCGGATAACTTATGTTTGTATCCAGCCCGGTTAAATAGCCCATTAATTGTCGCAAGTGTTTTAGTAATGCTCCACCACCGGTTAGGCTGATACCTGCTCCGAGTTTATCGGCAAAGCCTGAGTTTTCAATTTCAAAATTTACTCTTTGTATGATTTCTTCCATACGAGCTTGAATAATTTTTGATAAAAATTTCAGGGTAATTTTTTTAGGATCGCGTCCTGCCACACTTTTTACCGATACTACTGCATCAGGTGTAGCTTCGCCTAATGCCGTACCAAAGTTTATTTTTAGTTTTTCTGCTTGGCGTTGTAAAATACCACATGCTTCTTTAATATCTCTGGTGATAACATAGCCGCCAAAAGGGATAACGGCGGTGTGCCGTAAAATACCGTCATAGTATATTGCTATATCGGTTGTGCCGCCACCTATATCAACCATTGCAACACCTATTTCTTTTTCATCTTCGCTTAAAACAGCCATAGAGGATGCTATGGGTTCAAGCATCATTTGTTTTACTCTTAAACCTGCTCGCTCAACACTTTTTAAAATATTTTTTGCCGATGCAGTTTCAGCTACCACAATATGAAAATTGGCTTCTAACCTTTTTCCCGACATCCCCACAGGCTGTTTTACCCCTGTTTCTTTATCAACGGTATAACTTTGGGGGATTACATGAATAATTTCATCTCCATTATCCAGAGCTATATTTTGCATATCCTTCAACAGCTCATCAATATCGTGTTGCTTAATTTCATTATCCTCCGAATTAATGTATCGAGAGTGTCTGTTTTTCAAGCTTTTAATATGTTGTCCGGCAATGCCCACATAAACGTCATTAAACTCGTGTCCCGATTGTTTTTCGGCTTGTTCAACCGCATCTTGGATTGCACCGGCAGCTTCGTCAATATTTAATACTACTCCGCGCTTAACACCATGAGACTCAACTTTTCCCATACCTAATACTTGAACCTTTCCGGTGTTAAAAACTTTCCCTACTATTGCAACAATTTTAGTGGTACCTATATCTACAGCAGCAATTATTTTTTCAGTTTGTGCTAAATCTGAATTTGTCTTTCTTTTTGTTTGAAATGCAGTGTTCTGGTTCATTTTTTTCGGATTTAGGGGTTATTCTATTTTTTTTCACATATTACTTGATGTTCGTATTTCAAGTTGATCGACTTATATTTGTTCCAACCTTTATAAAGAAAACCCTTTTTGTAAGTGATTTCTAATTTTTTAAATTTTTTCTTATAATTTTTAATCGTCCCAAAATAGATAATTTGAGCTCCTACTAAAGGTACTAGTTCAAATTCGTTTTTATCATTAAGGTAAATTTGTTGAATTTGTGCTTTCCAAAAATCATTATTATTAATAAAATCAGCCAGTACTAAGATATCTTGAAGTACTTTTTTATTTTTATCAATATCTTTATTATCAAAAATATATATTGTTGTATCAAAATCCGGACTAAAGTTAATATTTCCGCTAGCCACTAATAACCTTAAAGAAACTTTTTTTGATACTGGAAGTAAATAACCTTCCTTATCAATATAATAAGATTTATTATTACTGTTTATTATTCGAACTATTGGTAATCGTTGTGCTATTTTTACATTTAATACTCCGTTAATTTCGGTATAAACTTCTGCTGACTTGACATAGGGCTGGGCTGAAATTATCTTTTCAAGATTTGCGATATTCAGTTCGTTCATTGGTCTTCCCAATACTTTTTCATCTTTTTCATCAATTAATTGTATCAAATCGTCTTTATTTACAAAACGATATTCTAATGAATCAATATATATTACATTTATTGAAGTACACAAAGCTTTCTTTTGTCGTGAACTGACAAAGCCGAGTACCACAAAAAAATAGATGCCGACAAATATCCAAAATGCTATGTTCAGGTATTTTTTCATTAACTTAATTTGGTTTTTTATTTTAAATTTAATTTCTCAACTTAAAGATTTAAGCTACGGCTAAAATATTTTTCTATAGGTTCTACCAAATCTGCAATATCACCTGCACCCATAGTTAATAATATTTCAGGTTGCTTATTCTTTAGTAAATCGAGTACTTTTTCTTTACTGCATTGTGTTTTTTTTACTTTTTTAAGTTTGTCATAAATTAATTTTGATGTAACTCCTTTTACGGGCAATTCCCTTGCAGGATAAATATCCAATAAATACAATTCATCAAGTAAATCTAAGCTTTTGGCAAATTCATCGGCAAAATCTTTTGTGCGACTAAACAAATGCGGTTGAAAAATACCGGTTATTTGTTTATCGGGATAAATTTCTTTTACTGATGAAATAAACGCTTTGAGTTCTTGCGGATGATGAGCATAATCATCAATATACACAAAATCGGTATTTATGACTCTATAATCAAAACGGCGTTTAACACCTTTAAAACTGCTTAATTGTTTGTACATTAATTTATTGTCCGCACCCGATACATAACACAAGGCTAATGCAGCTACCGCATTTTCCAAATTTATTTTACCGGGGATGGCGGTTTCCATCTCCTTTAATACATTGTTTGGAACTACAAAATCAAATTTGTATGTTCCGTTACTGTTCATTCTGATATTTTCTGCTCTGAAATCTGCATCACCAACTAATTCATAAGTGAATTGCCGGATATCGGAACGAACCTGCAAATTTAAACCTTTTTTATAAATAAGTATTCCATTTTGCACAACATTATTGACAAACTGACCAAATGATTTGACCAAATTGTCCTTATTTTCATAAATATCCAAATGATCTGCATCTATTGATGTGATTAATGCTATTTGCGGGTGCAATCTTAAAAAAGAACGGTCGTATTCATCCGCTTCAACTACTGCAAAAGCCTCATTGTTTTCTTGTCGGGTTAATATTAAATTTGATTGTTCGTTATTTAATATTCCGCCAAGAAAAGCATAACATCCTGTTTTACTTTCTTTTAAAATATTTGCTGTTATTGAGGATACTGATGTTTTGCCATGTGTTCCGGCAATGGCTATAGTTTTAATATTTTTAGTTATAAATCCGAGTACTTCTGAGCGTTTGTAAATATTAAAATCGTTTTGTTTAAAAAAACTTAAGTATGTATTGTTTTCAGGTATAGCCGGAGTATAAATAATCAGGCTTTTTTCTTTATTTTTAATGATGTTTTCGGGAATATGTTTTACATCCTCTTTATAATGAATTAGAGCACCTTCATCACTGAGTTTTTGCGTTAGTTGAGTTTCGGTTCGGTCGTATCCATACACGGCTTTTTTCTTATGCAAGAAAAAGCGGGCAAGCGCACTCATCCCGATACCTCCTATTCCTATAAAATAAACGCTATGTATTTTGTTGATATTCACCTAATTATTGTTTTGTGTTTTTGTTTAAAGTTTTTAATTGTTTTTACAAAATCCCTTATTTATTCTTCTTAATTATCGGCAAATAATGCATCGAACTCTTCGTTTAAGCGATGTATTTTTTCTTTGTTTTGTCTTTTTTTAGCCATTTCTGCACTTATATTGCCTAAATACTCAAATCCCGTTGAGATATTTTGTAATAAATCTGTCAGGCTTTCCGTTTTTTGTTCTTTTTCTTTTACTAATTGTAATTTATATAAATTTACGAGCACATCACTATTATTATAAGGTTTATCTACCAAACTTGCTACTTTCTGTTGATTAAATTGAGTGTTATTTATTTCGTTAACACCCTTTTTATAAGCTTCTAAGTCAGTTTCAAAGAGTAAATACAATTTTTCCAAATCGGTATTCCACAAATCTGCATATAAGAGACTAAGCTCCATAATTGCAGTTTTTTCATTGAAACGGGTTCCCGAAACTTGTTTTTTTAACATTTGCACTCTTTCTAGAAAATAATCGTTTACTTTGAATGAGTCTAATGCCGAGGCTGCTGCATAAATTTTGTTTTGTAAATTCGAACTTGAATAATCAAAATTTTTATCTAAAAAAATATTATATGATGAAAATGCTTTTTTAAAAAGTCTGAAAGCTGCTTGCTTTTTAATATTGTTTTTAACAAGTCTTGAATTTACAGTATTTATTTGCATCATATAGGTAGCCGGAGAGGGATCGTTCAATATCCGTATCATTTCATTATCGTAGCCTTGTGTTCGTAATGAGGTATTTAATACATCAAAGGCTTCGATGGCTTTATTCGCCAGTAACATTCCGTTCTCTGATAAAAAAACCGTTTCGTTTTTATGCTTTTGTTGAGTACAGGAGAAAGATACCGACAATAAAACCATTAAAATGATTAGTGTTTGAATTTTTATTAAATTATTAGTTTTCGTTTTCATAATTTAAACTTTAAGGATGTAAAATTACAAAATAAAATATTAAATGACAAACATACTTTACTTTTTTTACATAATTATATATATTTTTATTTTTTATTGTACTTATTCGTCTTTATTTTGATTAATTATTTTAAAAATTTCATTTGCAATTATTTTATCTGAATTTTTAATACCAAGTTTACCTGCATTAATACTTAATTCATTAATTTTTTCGGGATTGGTTATTAAATTTAAAGCTGTGTTTATCATTTTTTCTTTCGTATCTATATCTTTTATCAAAATTGCAGCATCTTTTTTAACCAGAGCCATAGCATTTTTTGCTTGATGATCTTCGGCAACATTAGGAGAAGGTACTAAAATTGATGCTTTTTTTAATAAACATAATTCAGAAATGGTTGCTGCACCTGCTCTTGAAATTACTAAGTCGGCTACGAGGTAAGCATAATCCATTCGACTTATAAAATCATGTACTTTGCAATTATTTGTATTTGATTTATTTAATGCTTCTTTAGATTTTTTGTAATAATATTTACCGGTTTGCCATATTATTTGAACATTTGATTTTTTAATATTTTCTAAACCGGCAATTACTCCTTCGTTAATTGAACGTGCTCCGCCACTTCCGCCAAGTATTAATATGGTATTAACATCGGATTTTAAACCAAAGTAATTAAAAGCTGCTGTTTTGTCCGGTTTATTTTCAAATAAAGTTTGACGAACAGGGTTTCCTGTTTTTATGATTTTTTCTTTTGGGAAATAGCGTTCCATTTGGTCATAAGCTACGCAAATCTTATCTGCATATTTAGCCAGTAATTTATTGGTTATCCCTGCGTAAGAGTTTTGTTCTTGTAATAAAACGGGAATTCCTTTTTTTCCGGCTACCCAGCCAACCGGACCACTGGCAAAACCACCAACACCAACTACAATATCAGGTTTAAAATTATTTATAATTTTACGAGATAAAAATAAGCTTTTAATAAGTTTGAATAGTACATTTATATTTTTAAAGGTCATTTTTCTTTCTAATCCACGAATGGGCAATGCTTTAATGGGGTAGCCTGCTGCAGGTACTTTTTCCATTTCGATTTTACCTTCGGCACCAACAAACAGGATATCAATCTCATTATGTTCTTTTTTCAAAGCATTCGCTATTGCTATAGCCGGAAACACATGTCCGCCTGTTCCTCCTCCGCTGATTATGACTTTTTTTGTTTTCACACTCAAATAAATTAATAATGTTATTTTATTATTGTAATTTCTTCCACTTCTTGTTCAATAAGCGCATCTGCGTCCAGACTTCTACTTATACTTAATACAACGCCGAGTGAGGCAAAAGTTATAAGTAAAGAGGTACCGCCCATACTAATTAATGGTAAAGGTTGACCGGTTACGGGACCTATACCAACTGCTACCATCATATTCATAAATGCCTGAAGAACCATCAAAACGGTTATTCCCACAGCCAAAAAGGCAGCAAAAGTTCGCGATGTGCGCTTAATGATTAACCCTACTCTATATAAAAGCACCAGATATGCAGCAATAATTAAGATTGCTACAATTGAGCCCCATTCTTCTATTATGATTGCAAAAATAAAATCGGAATTGGCTTGAGGCAACATAGATTTTACTTCGCTATTTCCGGGACCTTTGCCTAATATACCTGATGTTGCAA
>JAKIUH010000076.1 GCA_021647685.1 Bacteroidales bacterium | reverse complement strand
CATCTTTTACCGATATATAAGCTTTTAAATTGTCATTTGTTTTGTATGAAATAACATAAGCAGGTAAAAGACCACCTCTGTATTCATGATGTTTATCAACATCAGTAATTAAGGCAATGTTTTTTACTTCCAGCTTATCTTTCATATATCTTTGAGCTACCAAAAGAGCTTCTGTTTTGCTGATGCCTTTTTTAATTTTTCCTGTTTGTGCATCATAAAGTTGACGGTTATTTACCCAATAATATGGTTTTTCTGCAATTTCTTTTAAAACTAAAGTTTTAATTCCAGGATTATTTTCCAAACTGTCAGGGCTAATTAAGTTTTTATGAATACTTGTTTCAGGTGGTAATTTCTTGTATTGGTCTCCATGAATTTCATCAATGTTTGTCCAGCTGAAATACAAGCCGCTAATGGTCCAAAATAAAAACTGAATACCCAGAAAAATTCCCAGATACCGATGTATTTTACGAATTTTTTTTTGTGTTTTTCCTTTCATTTTGTTAATAAAAATATGCGCTACTTTGTATTTCTCGCAGAAGTATGGGTTTTAAGTATTTTCCATTTTCCATCTATTTTTTTTAGAACAGATGTAGCTACTCCTTTTCTGCTAATTGTTTTTGCTTCTATGTTTTTTTCTTCATCCGGTTTTATTTTAATATGATAAACATAAGTTTCGGTAGTAAAAGCATAAGGGGAATCTATTTTTACATCAATTTTATAATCAGTAAACTTAAAACTTTCAAAAAAATTAAGTTCGGGTGCTAAATGATGTTCTAAATAATGTTCAAAACTACCTTCAACTCCTCCAGACTCAAAAACTTCTGAATCTTTTGTGAAAAGTTCTGTTAATCCTGCAGTAGATAAATTTTGTATTGTATCTTTATATGCTTTCATCACATTTTTTACTGCTTCTATTTCTTCTTTTATGTTATTGGTATTATTTTCTATTTGCTTATTATCAGGATTATTACAAGCAGATAAACTAATTAATGCAAATATGATTAGAATAGATTTTAGATAATTCATAAGCTTATTTTTTAAAAAAGCAAAGTCTGATTATATAAACAGACCTTGCTAAAAACTAAATATTCAAATAATCAAACTATAACTCTTTAAGAGCTGCTTTAAACTTTTTGGTAACATCTTTGGCAATTTTGTCCAGTTTGTTATTTCCCATAACACTCATAAGTGCCGAGGGATTAACCATTACCACCTCGGTTTTTCCATTACCCAAATCTTTAATTAATACTTTGCAAGGTAAGAAAAGACCAATATTTTCTTCTTCTTGAATGGTTTGATATGCATAGCCCGGATTACATGCACCAAGTATTCTGTAAGGCTTTAAATCAACATCATCCAGTTTTTCTTTCAGCTTTTTATCCATGTCAATTTCAGAGATAACACCAAAACCTTGTGCTTTTAATGCTTCTTTTACTTTTGTTGTTGTTTCTTCAAACGAAAGTTTTAGTGTTTTACTGAAATAATAATCCTTACTTTTTTGTGCTGATACCATTTGTATCGTTAAAAACATCAGCAATACCGATAAAATTTTCATTTTCTTCATAAGCTCTTTTTTAATTTAAGTGTTTAACATAATTTGTTTTAAATCCCATAACCAAAATATCATCGGTTTGTGGTTCTTTATCTCGCCATTTTTCGATTGATTTTTTTAAAATATCTTTTTGTTCTTCCATAGAAAGTTTATGTATTTCCAATAGTAAGTTGCTTAGTTTGTCAATACGGAATCTTCTGTTTTTAGGACCTCCAAATTGGTCGGTATATCCATCAGAAAACATATAAAATATTGTGTCTTGTTTTAATTCTATGATATGTTTTGTAAATGTTCTCTTTAGTTTTTTGTTGTACCCTCCAATTGAATACCTGTCGCCTTTTATTATTTTTAGATTTTCATCTTGGATATAAACCAAGGGAATCCTCGCACCGGAATATTCCAGACTATTATTCGTTTTATCAATAGCACAAATTGCAATATCCAAACCATCTAAATTTTTTGATTCTTCTTGTTTTAGTGTGTTACAAATGTATATGTGTAATTGGTTTAATATTTTATCAGGTTCGCTTATTTTTAGCACTTTAACAATTTCTACCAGATGTGCATTGGCAATCATGGTCAATAAAGCACCCGGTACCCCATGTCCTGTACAATCAATGGTTGCTACAAAGATTTTTTCTTTTAATCTGGCAAACCAATAAAAATCACCACTGACAATATCTTTGGGTTCATAGAGCACAAAAGATTCGGGTAAATAACTTTTTATTTGTTTGTCACTTGCCAGCGCTGCCAACTGAATTCGTTTTGCATAGCTGATACTGTCTTCCAGTTTTTGATTTTTCTCTTCAATAAATAGTTTACTTTTTTCCAATTCTTTATTTTTTTGCTTCATTCGTACTCTGAAAGAACCGTTTAAAGCTCCCAGTAACAGACCAATTCCTGCAAAATACAATCCCATTGGTGAAAAAATAAGTTGGTCCATATTGAAATGACCAATGCTTCCATTATGTTTAATAAACATCGACAGCGGATGCAATACAAAGAAGCCAAATAAAGTACCTAAGATGGCATCGACAAAAAAATAAGACGAAATTAAATTTGAAAATTTTATTTTTTTAGGCATTGAGTTAATATTGATTTCAGTTTATTTCGGTATCCTTACAACAAAATTTTAATTTTTAAAGTTAGAATTTAGTTTAAGAAGCAACAATGAACATAAAATGGCTCTGATTTTAAAAAAATGTCCATTGAGGCTTCTTTTTTTAGTGTAAACTCAACGGCTAATGGTTGTGTCCGTCATTTGCATTGTGCGAATCTCCGGCACGTTCATATTTACAACATCCGGGTAAAGCGGCATAAGCTTCATCGGTTGCTTTGTGCATTTCGGTATCATGCCCTACTGCGGCAATTGCCGAATGAACTTTATGAATATCAACTTTTTGATCAAAAGTAACTTTTAGCATCTTACTTTCAATATCCCAATTGGCTGTTTTTATACCCGAAACACTTAAAGTTGCATCTTGAATACGCTTTTGACACATTTCACATTTACCGTACACCTTAAAAGTTGCTGCATTTTGACCTACCTCTTGCGATACAGCATCTGAACTTTTGTGTGAATTGTGCATTCCGGGGTTATCTTTACTGCATTGAGCCTGAATTGTGTTAAATGCAAAAAATGCAATTAATACTAAGGATAATCTAATTAAAATTTCTCTTTTCATAATTTAAAAATTTAAATATTAAAACTCTGATTATAACAGAAAGCTTTTTTTAATATGTCTATATGCTTTCTGTACATTTATACTACTTCGGATTATCTTTATGATAAATGTAAAATATCACAAAAGATAAGATTTCAGGTTAAACACATTTATGGGGAACTATTTTTTTTAACAGTTTACATTAAATAGCAGAGAATTTTTTCAAAGCCTGAAACATTGTATAAGAACAGGAATATTTATAAGTAGATTTACCGGAAATTCATTGTATCCGGATAAGATAATATTACTTTTTTTCCTGACTATTGCTGTTTCAAAACGAGAAAATTGTTTGTTAAAATTTTTGGTTTTATGTTTAACTTTGAAATTTGGTTTCAAAAATGCACCATCTATTTCAAAAGAGTTGCCGGTTTCATTACAACAATTACACAAATTATTCTGGCAATAATCTATATTTTGATGAATACAAACAGCTTTTAATTCAATGTTTGCACAATCTTGTTCACTATTACCAACAAGGGAAAATAATAACAAGAATGACATTATATAATTAACTGTATTTGTAAACATCATCTAATTTTTTACTTCAAATTATCTATTACGCGTTTTAATTTTTCACTAATTTCTTTGGCAATTTGCGCCATAGTATCATTTTCTACCGATGCCATTGCTGCTTGCGGATTAATTGAACTTACTTCAAAAGTACCTTCTTTAACTTCTTGCACAACGACATTGCAAGGTAATAATGTTCCTATTTTGTCTTCGGTTTGCAAAGATTTGTATGCATAAGGCGGATTACATGCCTGTAAAACACTATATTTTCTGAAATCTACATCTAATTTTTCTTTTAATGTAGCTTGAAAATCAATGGTTGAAATTACACCAAATCCTTCTTCTTTTAATCCTTCGGTTGTTTTCTGTACCGCAGTTTCAAAGTCCGTATTTTCAATTGTTGTTGTGAAATAATAAGTCATATTCTTTATTTTTAGGGTTTATACTATTTTTTAGTGATTGTTCATACGCAACTTTAAAGTTGCGCATGAACATTTTAACTATTCATGATTATGTTCACTGTGGTCTTCTTCTACTTTAACAAGAGCCATTCCACATTTAGAACATTTATCTCCTTCTTTTCCGGTAACTTCCGGGTGCATTGGGCAAGCATATGTAGCCTCAGCAGTTTGATCCGAATCTTTATCATCGTTCATGTTCATTTTTTCATGATCCATTTCATTGTGCTCATCACCTTCCATGTGTTCTTCACCTTCCATGTGCTCATGTTGTTCATGATTTTCAGTGTTTTCTGAGTTACCACAAGCTGTGATTAATGATGCGCCGATTAAAAAAGCGGCAGCAATTCCGAATGTCAGTAATTTTCTTTTCATTTTTTTAAAATTTGATTGATTAATAATTATTGATTTGCAAATTGAATATTAATGTTGATGATTATGCCCGTCATCAGATGTTTCTCCATTTTGATTTTTGTTTATGAAGGTTTTAATAAATGCATAAACTGCATCAATTTCATCTTCTGAAAGTATATTTTCCCATGCTACCATTACTGTGCCTTCAACACCTTTTCGTATAATTTGCTTTCTACCTTCTTCTGAGTAGAATGTGGCATGTGCTGCATCGGTAAAGTTTGCAGGAGGTGTTGGTAAACCTTTACTAGCCGGTCCATCACCTTTCCCTTGTTCACCATGACAAGACACACAATTTTTACTGTAAATTTCTTTACCCAGAGTAATTTGTTCCGGTGTTGCTTCGGGAACCGGAGCATTGTATTTATCGCCTAATTCCTTTTGCAGTTTTGCTTTTACATCATTCATGTGTTTCATATGTCCGCCACCTTCATCATGACTATGAGCGGTATGGTCATGGTCTGAACTTTCTTCTGTTGCATTATGATTATGTTCATGTTTGTCATTGCCATTTCCGTTAGAACAAGCTATAAACGTTATACTTGATATAAAAAATACGGCTATAAAACTTAGAATATTAATTTTTTTCATTTTTTTATAATTTTAATATTGGTAAATAAAACTTTGTCAAAGTTTAAATAAATTATTTAGTGTCTATCTATAAAGTCAAGCGTTTGGTCTATAAACTTCGAGTTGAAGGCGTGTGCAAAATGCAAACCGCAGTATATTAAAGTATTCGAGGATTTGCATTTTAAGCAACAACGCAGAAATCGAACTTTATAGACAAACTCTATTTATAAGTTTTTTTTACTTCACCACAAGTAGGCATTTGCTCGCCGAAATAAGGGTTTTTAATTTCTTTTTGCGTACTTATCCAATAAGCACCACGTTCATTGTCAGCCATCGGGCAAAATTCCAGATATAAAGTTTTATCAGATTTAACACCAAATTTATCCAAAACAGTTGCCATATTATCCGATAATTTCCTGAACCCAACTCTTTTATCATCAATATTTTTCCCTTTTGAAACTCTGTCAATGGAAAAATTGATTATTTTTAATAAATCCATCCATGCCATATGTTCATTCCCTTCCAAAAGTTTCATATCTACCTTTTCTAATGCAGATTGCATTGATTTGGCATATTTATCAACTTCCTTAGCATCAGAAGCAAAAAAAGCATCCTTCATTTTCAAATATTCATCTATAGGTATGCTCAACTGCTCTTTAAATTTATCGGGAATGTTTGCGCGGTTTACTTCGGTTGTTTTTTTATTCATATCCGCATTATCACCTCCCATATCCATTCCGGGCATCCCAACAGATGTTTTGCCTCCATCAGGGTTCATCATACTGGGTTTCCCAGCCAGTTGAGCAGCTGCATCGATTTTAAATACTCCGTTTACGGCTATTTCTTCACCTTCTTCCAAACCACTATTTACGATGTAAAAATCACCGGCAAGAGGACCTAAATCAATTTCGCGATATTGAAACGAAGGCATTTTTCGATTCGGCATTTTAACATAAACTATAGCACGTTTCCCTGTCCACAGAACTGCAGATTTTGGAATTAACAGTTCGTTGTTTTTCTCCATCTTGGATTGCAAGATTCCGTTAGCAAACATCTCAGGTTTTAATTCCAATTTAGGGTTTGTTTGTTCTACACGTACTTTTGCTACTCTTGTTTTTGCATTTATAAACGGATCAATGTAACTTACCTTACCTTTAAAGACTTTACCCGGAATTGACTGAACCGAATAGGTGATTTCATCTCTCATCTTAATCCACGGCAAATCACTTTCATAAGCATCAAACATTACCCAAATTTTTGTCAAGTCAATTACTTCAAACAAGCTTTGTCCTTCTTTTACGTAATCACCCAACGAAACATACCTGGCGGTAACAGTACCTGTAATAGGCGATAGTACACTGAAATATAATTGAGGTTCTCCTTTTTCAACAATAGCGTCAATTTGTTCTTCATTTAAATCCCAAAGTTTTAATTTTGTTCTTGCGGCTTTAAAAAAGCCCGGATTTGACTCTTTAAATTTTGAGGCTTCAAGTAGTTCGCGTTGAGCAGCTATTAATTCGGGCGAATAAATGGTTGCCAATTTTTGTCCGCGATAAACATTTTGCCCTGTAAAGTTTACATATAACTTTTCAATTCGTCCACCAAAACGTGCAGTTAATTCAGCTATCCGGCGTTCATCTGCCTGAACTTTACCCAGTAAATTAATTGTTTTTTCTGCTTTTCCTTTAAGCACTTTAGCTGTTTCTATATCCGCTAATTTAATTGCCGATTCACTCATTTGAATTTCGTCAAAAGCTATTTCATCTCCGGCATCATCACTATTATCTAATGGTATAAGCTCCATTCCGCATATAGGGCATTTGCCCGGTTTATCCATTTTTATTTGTGGGTGCATGGAGCAAGTCCATATTGCTACTTCATCTTCTGAGTGATTATGCGCTTCTTCAACATTTTCTTCTTTTGTAGTTTTTTGGCTATTTCCTGAACCACCAAAAAACAACCAGCCAAAAAATATCCCAATTACCAAAGTAATTCCGGCTATTTTTAAATCTTTTTTGCTGTAATTTAATTTCATAATATTTTGTTATTTAATTTTTTAAAACCTGATTAATTATTTTCCCATTAGATATAAAATAAATGCTTTTGCAGTATTTTTATCCGTTAATGCCTTTTCCGACTCCAACTCATATCTAAGCAAACGGTTATCCATCCGCAAAATTTCTTCAAAATTACTGTTGGCAGCCATATATTCTGTCAGAAGGAGTTGCATTGCTTGATTTGCCGTTTCAGTTTGTTTAGCGTATAGTACTGTTCTTCTATCGGCATCACGATAATCTTTATAAACATTTTCAAAAATACTTTCTAAAATATTTGTTCGGTCAATTTTCTTATCTTTTGCAATATTTTGTAAAATAACCGCTTCTTTAACCAATGCTTTATATTTTTTTCGAAACAAAGGAATCGTAATTCCAATTTTTGGGAAAAGCAAAATATCCTGTCCGTTTATTGAAGCATCTAATGCAGGATTGTTACTATTTCCTACGATTGTATAATCTATACCAATTGAAAAACTCGGGGCACCACTTTTTCGCGCAGAAATCTCCTTTTGTTCCATTGCTGATAGTTCATAATCAATGCTTATTAATTGGTGATTTTTAGCTGCAATACTGTCTAAAACTGCTTGTTTTGAGTACTCCAAATCAGTATTATTCAATGTATCGGGCAGTAGAATCTCACTTTCGGTATTGACATTTAATAAGTTATTGAATGCAACACTTTCTGCGAAATAACGGTCACGAAGCAATGCTAATGAGTTTTCCAAATCGGCAATCTCCATTTCTACACGTAGTTCATCTACTGCCGATACAATTCCTGCTTCTACTTTTATTAATGCAATTGATTTAAAAGCATCTAATATATCTAAATTTTCTTTGGTTATTTTAATAGCTTTACCAATAAAATATAGTTTATAATAAGAGGATTTCACATCGTAAAATAACTTTAGTTTAGCATCCTCGAAAAGTTCATATTTTGATTTTGCTAATTCGTCAGCCGTATTTCGATTGGCTTTTAATTTACCAAACCATGGGAAAAACTGTTGAGCCGAGAACTTAAATTGTTGCGGACCCACACGTGTTTCGGCAGGTAAAATAAAATAACCAAAAGCTATTTGCGGGTCGGGTAATGTACCAACTTGGGGTGCTTTTTGCAAAGCAGCCATATATTGGTTAAACTTTACCTTTAATCCCGGGTTATTCTCTGCTGCTGTAAGCAAATACTCATTTAATTTGTCTTGACTAAATAGGCTCACCGTACCCAGCAACAGCATCAAAGTTATTATTATTGTTCTCATATTTTTATTTCTTTATTATTTAAACTTTTATTTTTTTGCTAGTCGCTTTTTCAATCCTTTTTCTTTCCACATTGAATAAAGTATCGGTACAATAAACATAGTCATTACCTGAATAATCATACCTCCAAAAGATGGAATTGCCATAGGCACCATTATATCTGAGCCTTTACCGGTAGAAGTAAGTACCGGGATTAGTGCAATAATTGTAGTTGCAGCCGTCATCATTGCCGGACGCACTCTTTTGGTTCCTGCTTCTAAAATACTTGCCCGAATATCTTTAATGTTATCCGGATGATGTTCTTCAAAAACTTGTTGCAAATAAGTACCCATAATTACTCCATCATCAGTAGCCACACCAAACAATGCAATAAATCCTACCCAAACGGCAACACTTAAATTTACGGTGTTCATCTGGAACAAATCTCGTATTCCGATACCTCCCACACTGAAATTCATAAACCATCCTTGTCCATATAGCCATATCATGATGAATCCGCCTGAAAATGCAACCAAAATACCGGTAAATATCATAGATGATACGGTAACTGAACGAAACTGAAAATAGAGTATGAGAAAAATAACAATTAATGAAATAGGAACAACTACCATTAAACGTTTGGTTGCCCGTATCTGATTTTCATAATTTCCGGTAAACCTGTAATTAACTGCTTTCGGTATTACCAACTCTCCGCTCTCAATTTTTTTCTTTAAATATGCCTGTGCGTTTTCTACTACATTCGTTTCGGCATATTCAGGTTTTTTGTCAAAAATTACGTATCCGACAAGGAAAGTATCTTCACTTTTAATCAACTGTGGGCCTCTTGTATAGGTAATTTCAGCCAATTCACCAAGTGGCACCTGTTCGCCTCCTTTAACAGGGATTAAAATAGATTTTAAATCCTCAGGATTATCTCTGTACTCTCTTGCATAACGCACACGAACAGGAAAGCGTTCACGACCTTCAACGGTTTTGGTTAACATCATACCTCCTATTGCACTACTTAAAAAACGCTGCATATCAAGTATGGTTAAACCATAACGTGAAATAGCTTCACGATTGATTTTAATTTCCAGATAAGGTTTCCCGACCACTCTATCGGCAAATACCGATGCCGGTTCAACTCCTTCAACCTCTTTCATAAATTTTTCCAAATCATAACCCACCTTCTCAATGGTTTCTAAATCGGGACCAAAAACTTTTATCCCCATGGGTGCACGCATACCTGTTGCAAGCATTACCAAACGTGTTTGGATAGGCTGTAATTTTGGAGCCGATGTTAAACCCGGAATTTTTGAGGCTTTTACAATTTCTTTCCAGATGTCGTCAGTATTTCTAATATGTTTTCTCCACTGGCGGAAATATTCACCATCATCGTCTTTAATAAGTTCTGAAACCTCAAAGTTTTGGAATTTATCTACTCCATATTTGTAAGTACCTCCGTTTTTTAGCACAAAAGCTCCATCATCATTTACCTTAAACCGAACACGATGTCCTTTTTCATCTAACTTATATTCCGGACGATAGTTAATAACATTTTCATACATGGAGGTAGGTGCCGGGTCTAAAGCTGAATTTGCCCGCCCCCATTTTCCTACTACACTTTCTACTTCCGGAATGGCATTTACTTTAATATCCAACAAACGAATAACGTCAATATTTTCTTGAACGCCGGAGTGAGGCATAGTGGTAGGCATCAATAGAAATGAGCCTTCATCTAAATTGGGCATAAATTCTTTGCCAATACCCGGTATAGCATCGCTTGCAGCTTTCCAACCACTTGTTTCCTCAATGTGTAAACCAACCAAATTAAATGCTTTGGGTATAAAACCAAATACTTTATTAAATCCCATCCAAACAGTAATACCAAAGACAATAATGACTATTGGGACACTTAAAAATTTCCATTTATTATCCAATGCCCAATAAAGTATCGGTTTGTAAAAATACACGACTGTTGACAATGCACCTAAAACCACTGTAATAATAGCACCTACAAACAACAAGTTTGAGAAAGTACTGTTTTGTGCGCCTAAAGGCATCCATGCAACGGTAAGAAAATATACTACTACCAATAAGGTAATGGCTACATTGATTATGTTGGCATTTCTTTTTGCATTCTTTTTCCATTTATTTTCAAATAGATTATTTAAGCCAAAAAGAATTAGCGCTACGGCAATAATTGCTTTAAAGAAAAATAATCCTACAACTCCAATAGCAATAACTACAATATTCGTAATTTTTCTCTTGTTTTCTTTACCTGATTTTATTGAAAAGATTATATCTGCCATTGCCGGAATAAAAACTAAACCAATAATAAATGCGGCAATCATAGCAAATGTTTTGGTAAATGCCAGTGGACGGAATAGTTTTCCTTCGGCTGCCTGCATGGCAAATACCGGCAAAAAGCTAATAATGGTTGTTGACAATGCCGTTATTACTGCAGGTGCAACTTCGGATGCTGATTTATAGATAATTTCAGTAATTTCTTTTCGGCTGGCATTTTTATATTTGGGCATCTCAAGCCACCGTATTATATTTTCGGTGAAAACTACCCCAACATCCACCATCACCCCGATAGCAATGGCAATACCGGAAAGTGCGACAATATTGGCATCAACATGGAAATAGCGCATGGCTATAAATACCATTAACACACCGATAGGAAGTAAACTGGAAATTAGTATTGATGCCCTTAAGTTCATTACCAGTACTATAACTACTATAATGCTGATTAAAATTTCTAATGAAAGCGCTTCTTCTAAAGTTCCAAGCGTTTCTTTTATCAGTCCTGTACGGTCATAAAAAGGAACAATCGTAACTTTTGAAACCGTTCCGTCTTCCAGAGTTTTCGAGGGTAAACCGGCACTAATTTCTTTGATTTTTTCTTTTAGATTATTAATAACTGCCAATGGATTAGCTCCATAACGAGCTACAACCACACCACCAACTGCTTCTGAACCACCTTTGTCCAACCCCCCCCTGCGAGTTGCGGGACCAAAAGTGATAAATGCCACATCTTTTAATCGTACAGGCACATTATTATTAACAGCCACTACACTCTCTTCCAAATCAGAAAGGTTTTTTATATATCCTAATGCCCGAACTAAATATTCTACTTTATTAAATTCAATAGTACGAGCCCCTATATCCAGATTACTTTTTTTAACAGCGTTGATAATTTGAGCAACAGTTACTCCGTAAGCTTTCATTGCATTGGGGTCAATTTCAATCTGGTACTCTTTTACAAAACCACCAATAGCCGCTACTTCGGAAACCCCTTTTGCTGATGTTAATCCATATCCTACATAAAAGTCTTGCAAAGTACGAAGCTCTTGCGGATCCCAACCTCCGGCAGGGTTTCCATCAGGGTCACGCCCTTCCAGGGTGTACCAATAAATTTGCCCAAGGGCAGTTGCATCCGGTCCTAATGCGGGTTGCGCATCGTCGGGCAATGTTCCGGCAGGTAAGGAGTTCAATTTTTCAAGTATCCGTGTACGTCCCCAGTAAAATTCAATATCTTCATCAAAAATAATGTAGATACTGGAAAGTCCGAATATTGAATTACTACGAATGGTTTTTACACCGGGAATTCCCAGTAAAGCCGTTGTTAAAGGATATGAAATTTGGTCTTCAACATCCTGTGGCGATCGGCCGGGCCACTCTGTGTAAACAATTTGTTGGTTTTCGCCAATATCCGGTATCGCATCCACGGGAACCGGATCGTTGGGTAAAATTCCTGTTTGCCAGTTAAAGGGCGAGGTAACAATTCCCCACGTAATAAAAACTGCCATAAACAGAAAAGTAACCAGTTTGTTTTCTAGAAAAAATTTAATGATTTTGTCTAACATAATTTATTGTTTATGCATAATTATAATGAAAAGTTTTGAAATAAATTTTATATACCTCAATTCTTTGACAGTAGAGGATAGTGAAATTAAATTTTTGTCAATCAAGAAGTTGTTCTTTAATTGGCATAAATTTAATACATTATAAGCTACAATCAAAGAAATCAGATAGTTATTTTATTCAACAGCGAAAAGTTTGTAAATTACTTAATGAGGGTTTTTGCAAATCCGGCAATGCTGAGTTGCCTGCAAAAATTTGGTGAATTATACTATTATTACTTTGGGTTTGAAATGTACAGGCTGTACATAACAATTCAAAAGAGAAATTTGTGTTTATTTCCAATTTATTTTCTTGCAAATAATCAATATGCAATTGAATATTTTCCGTTTCAGTATGACAACAATTTGCATCTTTTTCACAATTTTCTTGCATGGAATTCATTGTCATTTGCTCCGTATCATTTGTTTCATCAATAAAATAATGTTTTTGAACTTCACTTTCACAATAATGTTTTGATACAGTAATACCAATTGTTGCCGATAACATTATAAAAGAAAGAAT
>JAKIUH010000075.1 GCA_021647685.1 Bacteroidales bacterium | reverse complement strand
CTTCACAAAATCCAAAATAGATGCACATCTGAGCTTTTCAACAAGCCCTAATTACTAATTATTTGCAAATTCATTTTCTGAACTAACTATGTTAATCTACGATCTTAAATTCTCAGACCATATCCGTAACGGAAAACCCAAATGTGTATTATGGTGTCCTGCTTGACTTTACAGTAGAATATAGTTTACGGATTTAAGAAAATAAACCTAAAATATAAATAACGATGCCTAATCTTAAACTAAACAAAAAAGAAAAAATTCAAGTAATAAAATATGCCTTATTTTTTTGGCTAACGGCTTTATTTGTACAAGTAATAAAGTATTTGGTAGATCCAAGTAATAATATTGGCTTTAATTCATTTTATAGCTTTTCAAGATTTATACTTGTCTCATTCGGTTTTGGATTTATTATTCAAAGTATTGCCAAACTTATGAGAAGCTAAATCAAAACCAACTTATTTCAGTACCTTAAACTCAACCCTACGGTTTTTTGCACGGTTTTCATCACTTGAGTTTTCAGCAAGCGGCTTGCTTTCGCCATAGCCTTTTGCGGTTAAATTGACTGCATTGCAGCCTTTATTAACAAGATATGTTTTTACGGCATCGGCACGTTTTTGCGAAAGTTCTTTGTTGTATGTTTCTGTTCCTTTATTATCGGTATGTCCGGATATTTCAATTTTTAAATCTTCATTTTTTTGAATAAACTTTACCAAACGATTCAATTCAGGATAAGATTCAGGTTTTAAAGTATATTTATTAAAATCAAAAAATACATTTTGTAAAGGTATAGCCACTTGATTTTGAACAATTTCAGTATAGGAATACAAAACAAAATTCTTTTCAATTTCAATTTTGTCCTCTTGATTTCTTAAATCAATATTTCCCGATATGGGATAATAGTTTTTATGGTCGATAAAATAACCATAGTTTTTACCGAGAGGAAGCACAATAATGTAACTGCCGTCTTTAATATCGCTTTGTGAAAAACCAATTAATTCGCCGGTTTCTAAATTTTCCCAACGTACTTTTGCTTTTACAGGCTTACCCGTAGAGTTTTTTACCGTTCCAAAAATAAGAGCAACAGCATTCGGGCGCATAGAAAGCGTCAATTCTACTTGATAAATATCAAAATTATCATCTTCAAGTACCGACATGAGTGCCGTTTTTCCATCGGTAGAAATTTTATAGTCATAATCATCACCGTACGAATTGATTTCTTTTCCCAAATTTACCGGTTCAGACCATTCTGTCCAACTCGTATCGCTAAGGCGCGTTGATTTAAACACATCTAACATTCCTAAGCCGGCGTGCCCGTCAGAACTAAAATAAAGGGTTTTCATATCAGGGTGCAAAAACGGACTACGCTCTGCAAAAGGCGTATTAATGGTTTTCCCGAGATTTACAGGTCGGCTCCACCCCTTTCCTTTTCTCACCGAAACATAAATGTCCGAATTACCGGTATGTGCACCATGAAAATAGGCACCAAATTCATGATGACTGCCAATATTCCCTTCCCTGTCGGAAATAAAAAACAGTGCATTACCGTCTGCCGAAATCATAGCATCAGCTTCCCAAGAGTCAGGCGTATTTACCGAAGGAAAAATACGTGCTTGCGACCATCCGTACTCACCTTTATCGCTGAAATAAATATCTGCATGCGAAAACAAAAGCAAACGGTTACCATCTGCCGAAACAGCCAAAGGTGCTTCATGTGCATAATCGGTATTAATATGACCCTGTATCAATTCGGGCTTAGTCCATTCGCCATTTTTCCAATGCGTTACAAAAATATCTTCCCCGCCAATATTTCCTTCGCGCCCACGCCCGCAAAAATACAAGCTTTTACCGTCTGCCGTTACTACAGGTGCATATTCATGCTTATCGGTATTAATTACAGAACTAATTGACTGTCGTTTAATATTTTCTTCGGGAGCTTTTAAAATGGCAATCATTTTATCAATACGTAAATCATTAGGAAAATAAGGTTTAAAACGATTTAAAATATGGATGCTCTCTTGCCAATTTTTCTCTTTTAAAGATTGAGTTAATATCCGCTGTAAAGCAATAAAAGCCAATTCCGAAGGAGCTGCCATTTTTATAAACCGAACATAATCTGCCATGTATTTTTCATCAAAAGGCTTGTCTAAATACAATCCTCTTGCCAAATAAATATTTTTTATTTCCTTGTCTAAACTATCTATATTTTTAAATTCGGGATAATCGGTTTTAAACTGCATTAATAACTGATAATCACCTTCTTGTACTAACTTGTCAAATTTTTTCTGCATCAAATTATCGGCAAGCGCTTGCGCACTGTCTGCCTGCGGTGCATCCGGAAATTTACGCTTAAAATCTTGATAAACTTCAATAATATTTCTTTTTTTACAATCTTTAAAAATCAACTCATATTGATACTTTTGTGCTTTGGCAATAGCAATACTGTCTTTGTAAAAATTCTTAAAATCGTTTAATTTATCCGGTGAGCCGCTTTGGTAGGCTTCATTTAAAGCTCCGGCAACAATTTTGGTCTTCAATGCAGCCAATGAATTTTCATTTAATCCGTATTTTACGTTGTACTCATCTTTTTGTTTTTCAGAAAATTTCGGATATTTTTTTTCGATATAATTAACCGCACGGTATGCCGATTTATATTTGGGTTTAAGATTGTTTTCATCGGAGTACACCAAAGCCAAACCATATTTTGAAGGAATAAGCTCTTTTTTCTTTTCAATGAGTTTTTTAAAAATCTCAGTAGCTTGTTTAAATTCATGATTTTTGTAATGAGCAAATGCTTTTTCGGCATTTTGCGCCCCCACATTTATTGAATGGAAAAAGATTATTATCAAAATTATTTTTGCAAGTATTTTCATTTTGTTCATTATTAAATCATCACCATAAAGATAATAAAATAACGTATAGAAAGAATTTGTATTATTCAATATTTTGCAATATATTTGTGTAATCGTCATTACTGTAACTACGGTTACTTAAAAACCCTTATCTGTAAGCCGGGTTACAGTAATGCACATTACAATAAAACAACTTGCTGACAAAAACAAACAAATGAAGTTTTATAACCGAACAGAAGAACTTGCTTTACTTGAGCAAATCAGAAAACGCTCTAATAAAACAGCGCAAATGACTGTTTTAATAGGCAGAAGAAGAATTGGCAAAACAAAACTTATACTAAAATCATTAGAGAATAAGGTATATTTATATTTTTTTGTAGCTCGAAAAAGTGAACAGCTCTTATGCTATGAATTTACAGAAGAAATAAAAAAGCAATTAAAAATTCCGGTATTTGGGACTATTTCAGAATTTAGAGAAGTATTTGCATTACTTATGGAATATGCCAAAACCAATCCTTTAAATTTAATTATAGATGAATTTCAAGAATTTGCCAATATAAATCCGGCTATTTACAGCGAAATGCAAAAAATATGGGATTTGAATAAAGAAAATGCAAAAATAAATCTCATTGTTTCAGGCTCTATATATTCATTGATGAAAAAAATATTTGAAAATTCAAAAGAAGCATTATTTGGTAGAGCTACTGAACGAATTTATTTAAAACCCTTCACAATAGAAACGCTTAAACAAATAATTAAAGAAAACAACCCTGCTTATTCAAAAAAAGATTTACTGGCATTTTATATTTTAACCGGCGGTGTACACAAATATGTTGAACTATTTACAGATAAAAAAGCTTTAAGCTTTAATGAAATGCTTAATGAATTATTTCACCCCAATGCCTACCTGCTCAATGAAGGAAAAAATATTTTAATTGAAGAATTTGGAAAAGAATATGCTGTTTATTTTTCAATTTTATCATTAATAGCAAGCTCAAAAACAGCACGTAACGAAATAGAATCAATATTGGAAAGAAATATCGGGGGATATTTAGACCGGTTAGAAAATGAATACGGTATAATAAAAAAAATACGCCCGATTTTTAGTAAACAAGGAAGCCGAACCGTAAAATATAAAATTGAAGATAATTTTTTAAATTTTTGGTTTCGTTTTGTTTACAGAAATCAAAGTGCTATTGAAATAGAAAATTTTGATTCAATAAAAAGCATTGTAAAAACAGATTTTGACACATTTAGCGGTAGATTTTTGAAAAAATATTTTACTGAAAAATTAAGCAGTTCAAAAAAATATGACTTAATAGGAAATTATTGGGAAAGAGGAAATAAAAACGAAATAGATATTATTGCTGTAAACAAAAAAGATAAAAAAGCATTAATTGCCGAAGTAAAACTAAATAAAAAGAAAATCTCTATTGATTTGCTAAAAGCAAAATCGGAAAAATTAGTACAAAATTTAAAAGGCTACGATATTGAGTACAAAGGATTTTCAATTGAAGATATGTAAATACTGACTAAGCATATAAAATATCGTAAATACGAAAAAACTACTTTGCTATACCATTGTGCGTACTTAAAGTTCAGAACAACCGACCTGTAAGGGATTAAGATGAGCCCAAAAAATAAATTTCGCGAAGAGAAAATCTGCGTAAATCCTATTAATCTGTGGATAAAAAAGGTTTGTATCCCGCACCTATCTTTGGTGCAAAAGAGGGTTCATTCTTAAATCCAATCTGATATACCATTCTATACTGATTATCAATACTATAAAAGCACATAAGTCAGCTGTTCTGAGATTATATCAAGCTATCGAAGAAAAAAATAAATACAAAACAAGAGCCGTAAGTAAGACCAATACAGAAAGAACAATTCCTATCCATGCGGTAATAATTCCTGCCTGAATCTTACCAAAAGAACTGTTATGATACAATTCAGGAGCATATTTATAAAGTTCATTCGGTTTTTTTGACAGCTTTAATGCAATAAAAGCACTGATTAAGCCGGGCAAACCAGCAGCAAAACTCAAACCAATAGACAAAATACCCAGTACCAATATTGCATCGGCATTGGGTAAATTTAACTTAACGGGTACATCAGCTTGCATAAAATCTACTTTTAAAAAAACTACAAATCCTTTTTACTAAATTCAAAATTAGCTTTGCTAAATTGTAAATATAATCTATATTTTTGTAAAATTAATGTATATTTAGTAAACTTTAAATTAAATTATTTATTTTTACACTTTGAGTGGATTTCAGACAGAGATTTACTTCAATGATTACATATATTTTTGATTTTTTGTAAATTATTATTTACTTTGTAGCAATTCGTTTCGTTAATATGCAACAATTACAAGCAGGATATTTTTTAAACGGCATTTTTGATTTATTTGTTAATCCGGCAGAAAAAGAAAAAATCAGCAAAATTGTTGAACAACTTTGCTATTTTGATTTGGAAACCGAAGCAGAGCTTAAACATATTGATTTTAAATATGCACCGGAAACAAAAATAATCAATAATTTGATAACAAGAGGATTACCCACAAATCCATCTTTGTTTATTGAAGAAATGCTTTCCACAAGCTTTGCACATGCTGAAAAAATACATGATAAATACAAATCAATTAAATATCAATTTAATAAAATTGATTTAACAGATGAAATTTACCGTGCAATACATATCATCGACCCGAGAATCAATAAAGAAAATCAATTTTCAGACACGAAAAACGAAGTTTTTAAAGATTATTTCCGAAACAATATTCATCAACTGATTTTACCCGAATACCTTGGTGAAGCATTTATACAATTAATTGATACACAACGTACTTACGCTTCAATAGCCGGCGAAGGAAGAAAACTGTTGCAAGCAGACTTTAAAGAAAAATTTAAAGAAATTTTGCAAAAAAAAGCAGATTTCTCTATTGAAATGCCTTATAAAATAAATAATGTAAAAGGCATTACCATCGAAATAGATGACACACCGGTAGAAACGGGATATGACTTTGAAATTGAACAGTTAAAAACTACTTTTACCGGAGAAATAGGCTGGGATATTCCTTTTAAAATTAACACCGATGATTTTTCAAACAGCAGTGATGAATTACGCCCGGTAATAAATTTTACCTACAATCCATACTTTGATACCTTAGGAAAAAACTACCGCAGCCCCTTGTATAAAAGCAAAGACGGATTAGATGCTTTACAGCTTGCATTAAGCCCTATTGCGGTGGCACGTATTCAAAAAACAATCATTGAATACATTTTGTCAGGTATATTAAAATTTTCTGCAAACACTTGGAATATAGGTATTATTGAACGAGATGTGCCTTGTGCTTATTTGGCAATTCAAGATTTAAAATTACAATTTAATAAACTTTTTGCACTCAAAGGTGAAAATAAGCAACTTCCGGAAATAAATTTAAGTATTTACCGTACAAAAGAATTTAAAAATACAAAGTTAAATACCATTTATCCGGGAAATATTCAAAATATTGATAATTTTGATGAAGAGCAAGAATTTGATTTACTAATCGATATATCGGTATTACAACGCAGTGGATTAAAAAACAAACCCTACAACACTCAAGCAAAAAACAAAGCGGTGATACGTTCGGTACATTACATTTCATCACGCAGAAAATTACTGACCGATAAATTAATACGTTATCACAACATTAAAAGCGGTGTAAAAAGCGATAAAAAAACAGACAAAGCACGCGAAGCATTAAAACATTTTTTACGCAATATTTTCCGCAAAGAAAATTTTTTGCCCGGACAACTGGATTTACTGCAAAAAAATCTGCAATTAAACAATACACTGGGATTACTTCCAAGCGGCGGAGGAAAAAGCATAGTCTATCAACTTTCTGCATTCTTACAGCCGGGTTACTCACTAATCATCAGCCCATTAATGTCGGTAATGCAGGACCAAATTCAAGCTTTAAAAAGTGCAGGCATTGATACAATTAACTACATAAATGCTTCGGTTAAAAGCCAAAATGAAATTGATGAAAAATATCAATCTATTGAAAACGGAGAAGCACTTTTTGTATTTACCGAAGCCGAATATATGCGCCACAAGCAAATGCAAAAAGTACTAAGCAATCTTTCGGATAAAGATATTTTTCCGGCTTATTTCATTGTAGATGAAGCACATTGTTTATCGGAGTGGAGTCATGATTTCAGACCGGAATACCATAAACTTGGTGAACTTTCAAAGAAATTACTGATACCTAAGAATTTGCGTTTCACACCCATTCAAGCGCTTAGCGCAACAGCGAGTTACAATGTTCGTTGGGATATTTACGAAGAGCTGTTTATTGATGAAGAAAATACAATTTTTACAAACTTTAACGAACAAAAATTAAACTTTAAACTAATTGATGTAAGCAGTAATTCCATTAAGCCCGAAATGCCTTTAAAACAGGCAAAATACCTATCGGGCAGCCGGAAACAAGTACATTTTAGTTTTCTAATGGAAGAATTGTTCCCAAAAGGAACATCTAAAGGACAAGAAAATGCAACCGTAATATTTTGCCCCGAGCCTTATGGCGAAACCGGAATATCAGACGAAAAAGGCGATGGACTGGCTGACAAAATGGAAGCTAATTTTGATAAGCTACGTATCGGAAAATTTTTAGGAGCAAGCAACGATGGCACCGACAGTGTACCGGTATCCTTAGCAGAACTTTCAGAACACAATCACCAAAAGTTTATCATTAATCAAATTGACATACTGATAGCTACAAAAGCTTTTGGCATTGGTGTCAGCAAACCGGATATTCGCAACATCATTTATTTTAACCTGCCGGCATCGGTAGAAAGCTTTATTCAACAAAGTTTCAGGGCAGGCAACAACGATAAAGAAACAAGCTGTTCGGTTTTAATTGATAAGCAATTAATAAATATTCCCGAAGACAGTTTACTGAAAAAATATTTTGCTTACGATAAAATTAATATTGATAAGTATTTTGCATTAAACAGTTTACTAAAGACTTATCGCGGAAAGCAAAAAGAATTAACGCAAATCAATAATTTATTGGAAGCTTCTGACGACAGCCCTACTTATTTGGAAATTATTCGTAAATTATTTAAAAATGAATACAACCAAAACATTGAGCTAAGGTTTCAACCGGAAAATAATCCTTCAAGACTTTATGTTGATGCAGACGAAGACAAAACTTACGGGTACATTGATTTAAAAACACTTGTTATCCGCTATGGAGAAACAGCTTTTGATACACAAAAAAGCATCAAAAGGTTGAATTTTGTACTTGAAGAATTAAAAAAGCGTTGCAAAAATAACGATATTGTAAGATGTTTACAAAAAGAGCGCAAACCGGCACAACCGGCAGGTATCAAATATTTGCTTGACAGTCTGAAAATTAAAGAAGCGGCTACTTATTACCTGTCTTTTGACAATGCTGCCATTGATGAAATAGCTGCTCTGCTGCAAAAATACATTTCACCGGTTTTCAGTCCGGAAATAATTGCAAATATTTACAGAGAAAGTAATTCGTTTGAAAGTTTTTATAATGAATTAAACGAACTGAACCTGATTGGGATAAAAACAAGCAAAATAAATATTAAACAAGAAGTTGAAAAACTGTATTATAAAATCAGAAGCAAAACAGAAACTTTTATAAGTCTATACCGCTTAAGCAAATTAGGGATCATAGAAGATTTTACCATAAACCCTTTGGAGTATCGTTTTGAACTGAAAATCAAGAAAAAAAGTCCTGAAATTTATCTTTTAAATCAAAATAATATTGTCAAACAGTTTATTTTACAAGATAAATATGAAGAAATAAAACAAAAAAACACAGATTTTAGTACTGATGTTTTAAAAAATGCATTGCAAGCTCATGTGAATTATGTGTACGATTTAATTTTGCCGGAACGCATTAAATCGCTGAATATATTGTGGCAAAATTTGGAAAGTTTAGAAAAATCGAAAAATAAAAGTATTTCCCAACATCATTTAAACGAATATTTTTCAAATTATTTTACTGCCCGATATTCCAATCAAGAATTTTCGGCAATTGAAGGTTCTCCTTCGTTAAATGCACAAAATCAAGATTTTAATATAATCAAAGATTATATTAAAAATATTGGTCATTATGCAGATAATTGGAAGCATCTGAAAAAATCAACCGATTTAATTGCCGAACATTATCCTGAAAATTATCTTTCGTTTTTATTAAGTGCTTTTGCCGAACTAATAAGCGGCACAGAAGACGAAAATAAAATCGAAGCAGCATTAGACCAAATCTCACGCGGATTTATTCGTATGCGACAAAAACAAGATTTTGAATACGAATGGTATTTGAATCAAATAAAATCATTTTTAGATTATTTGTATGAAAATCGAAGTGATTTAAAAGAAAAATATGAACCCGTTATGTGGCTAAGAATTCATGCTGTTTGGATGCAAGATTTTAATAAACGATTTTTGAAGAAAGTAATTTAGTAAGATAATAAAAAATAGCTAAACTTTAAGATATGAACGACATGATTAATAAAGAATTAATAAAAATTCAAGATGAATTAACGACACTTGATAATGCAGTAAATCAAATTGAAAAAGCAGGAACTACGGCTACCGAAGTAATAAAAGCCATACGTGAAGTTCAAGCAAAATATCAAAGCCATTTGGATTATATCAAGAAAAAAACCGATGAAGTTTTAAACAATTCGGAAAAAAATACACAAGAAAAACTTGAAGAAGTAACGGCATATTTTAAAAATCAAGCCGAAGAAATACGTAAAATTTTTGCAGAATACCATGTAGAAACCATTAAAACACAACAAACAAACAATACTTTGCTGGAAAATACCATCAAAAAAAATGATGAACAAATCACCGATTTAACGACCAAGCACAGTAAACAAGTTGCCAATATCAGCAAACTGATGGACAGCTATATGGATTTGGCACAATCAACGGCAACACTCAATCAGGCAATTCAAGAAGTAGATTTTCCGGTACGGCTAAAAAACCTGGAAAATGCAGCCGTTCAATTAAACAAAGTACAAGTACAGTTAGGCAAGGATATAAAAACCATTGACGATACACAAAACGAAGTTCTTAAAAAACTTAAAAAATCAAACCGCAAAGCCAACGTAAATATTTTTATCAATATACTGATTTTTATTGTTGTACTGTTTATTGCTTTAAAACTGAGTTTGGATTATTTTCCACAGATAGAAGAACTTGTTAATCAATACATACCAAAGTAACATTTAAACTATTACCGTTTTAAATTCCGCAAGTATAATTTCACTTTTTTACTTGCGGAATTACTCTATTCATAATTTAGTATTTTAATTATTCAGAATAAATTTACAAAGAATATTGCAATTATATACAATTCAGTAAACAGTTTATTATGGCTCACTTAAAAGAAAACGCTCAACTCATTGATTATCAGAACTACATAAAAAATATTGCCAAGGAGCGAGGCTGGGATAAAAACAATGTATTGGAAATATTCTTGCTTTTTTCGGAAGAAGTTGGTGAATTGGCAAAAGCCATTCGTAACCGGACAAACTTATATCATGAACCGGAGAAGAAATATAAAAAAAATGAATTGGAACATGAATTTGCCGATGTTTTTAGCTATTTGTTGGATTTAGCCAATCAATTTGATATTGATTTGGATAAAGCATTCAGAGCTAAAGATGAAGAAAACAAAAAAAGAGTTTGGGAATAAATCAACAAAATTTTAGTACATTTGTAATAATAACAGATACACCGATGAATTTACTTACATAAAAAATAAAAACTGAAAAAGACTTGCAACTGTTTATTTCACTAGCAAATCGATTAGATGCTGAAATCATTGAGCTTGCTAATGAAAAAAAAACAGATAAATCAGATGCAGTATTCTGGTTAAAAAAAATAGCTGATAAAGGAGGACTGAAATCTATTACAGCCCCTGTTGAATGGCAAAAACAGTTAAGAAAAGACAGTAACTTACCTAATCGTTAAAAAATGATTTTAGACAGCAATATAGTAATTTATGCTGCACTTCCCGAATATGATAAACTACGAGAATATTTAAAACAAAAAGAATAGGTGGTTTCATCAATTACTAAATTAGAAGTATTAGGTTATGATAAACTTTCAAATGAAGAAAATAATTTTTTCACTCATTTTTTCAATAAAATAATTATTATCCCGATAAATAACAGCATCATTGAACAAGCAATTAAATTAAGACAAAAGCAAAAGATGTCTTTAGGAGACAATTTAATAGCCGCTTCATCAATAGTCTACAAACAAGAGCTACTTACTTACAACACATCAGATTTCAAAAATATTAATGGATTAGACTTAATTGACACAACAAATATTCTTCCTTAATCAGCCCATGTAAAACGATAAATTATACATTAATTTTCCTATCTTTGCGCAAAATTAAACACATAGAAATGGAATTAAATAAACTAACGGCTATTTCGCCTATCGACGGAAGATATAGAAACAAAACCGAAGTTTTAAGCAAATATTTTTCGGAATATGCACTCATAAAATACAGAGTATTGGTTGAAATTGAATACTTTATTTCACTATGTGAAATACCATTACCACAACTTAAAGATTTTGAACGCAAACATTACAAAGAATTAAGGCATCTCTATCAAGATTTTTCTATTGAAGATGCTCAAAAAGTAAAAGAAATTGAAAAAATTACCAATCATGATGTTAAAGCGGTTGAATATTTTATCAAAGAAAAATTTGATAAACTGAATATAAGCCAATATAAAGAATTTATACATTTCGGACTTACTTCGCAGGATATTAATAACACAGCTACCCCCTACTCTTTGCAAGATGCAATGAATTATGCCTATTATCCTGCCATTGAACGTTTAATCACTAAATTGAGCGAGTTAGCTATTGAATGGCAAGATGTTCCGATGCTAGCACGCACCCACGGGCAAGCCGCCTCTCCTACCCGCTTGGGAAAAGAAATTGATGTATTTCTGGAACGTATGCAAAAACAATTGGCTCTTTTGCGAATGATCCCCTTTTCGGCAAAATTTGGCGGAGCCACCGGAAATTTCAATGCACACCATGTAGCTTATCCAGAAATAGATTGGGCTGAGTTTGCCAATTCCTTTGTAAATCATGTTTTAAATCTCGAGCGGTCACAAACGACTACTCAAATTGAACATTACGACAACCTTGCAGCACTTTTTGACAATCTTAAGCGAATCAATACCATTCTTATTGATTTAGCGCGTGATTTTTGGACATACATATCCATAAACTATTTCAAACAAAAAATTAAAAAAGGTGAAGTAGGCTCATCGGCCATGCCCCACAAAGTAAATCCTATTGATTTTGAGAATGCCGAAGGAAATTTAGGAATTGCCAATGCCTTTTTGGAACATTTATCGGCAAAATTACCTGTATCACGCTTACAACGTGATTTAACCGATTCTACGGTTTTACGAAACATTGGCGTACCGCTTGGGCATACATTAATTGCTTTTGAATCTTTACTTAAAGGTTTGGATAAACTGGTTTTGAATGAACAGATTCTAAAAAATGACTTGGAAAATAATTGGGCGGTTGTTGCCGAAGCCATTCAGACCATTTTACGAAGAGAAAATTATCCAAACCCCTATGAAGCATTAAAAGAATTAACACGTACCGGCGAAACAATTAACAAAGAAACCATACATAAATTTATTGATGGTTTAAAAGTTAATGATAAAGTAAAAAAAGAGTTAAAACAAATAAGCCCTGAAAATTATACGGGAATATAAAATTTCTAATAAATTAAATTTCCGACACCCTCTCGTATAATTTCAATATCACTGCCGGTACAATCTATAATTGTAGAGGCAGTGGTATTACCGTATCCGCCATCAACAACAATATCAACAATATCAGCATATTTTTCATGAATGAGTTCAGGGTCGGTAGTATATTCAACAATATCATCATCATCACGAATAGAGGTTGTGAGTACCGGATTTCCTAATTCTTTGACTATCTCCCTGATTATATTATTATCGGGAACCCTAATACCAATAGTTTTTTTCTTACTTTTCAGTATTTTGGGTACTTTATTATTGGCTTCAAGAATAAAGGTAAAAGGTCCGGGTAGGTTACGCTTCATTATTTTAAAGACATGATTGCTCATGGGGTT
>JAKIUH010000495.1 GCA_021647685.1 Bacteroidales bacterium | reverse complement strand
ATCAAGGCTTAGGTTAAATCCCAAATCAGGAAAGTCATCTTCTATAAAATTAAGTCCGGTTAAATGTATTTGGTTATTTATTATTTCGTAACCATAATCAATGTTAATAGTACTTCTGATATTGAGTAAAATACCAATGGAAGGCATTAGTTTATGATTCTTTCCGAAATTAAACTCATAAGCAAAGTTAATTGCATAGTTTTGATGAGTAACCAAATATTTTTGACCTTGAAATAAAAGATCTGTATATTTTCTTTTCAAAGAAGAAAACATTACGTATCCTCCTACTATTACATTGTTTGGGAGTTTATATCCTATTTCACCCCAAAAGGCTTTTCCTTCGGCTGTTTTATCAGGTTGTATTCCTGTTGTTGGGTCAACATAATTATCAAACAACCTGCTTACATCAAAATAATATCCCGGTGAAAATTTGGCAAACCATTTATCATTATTTTTTTTCTGAGCTATAACATTTACTGATAAAATTAAAATGCAAATTACTAATATATATTTTCTCATGTTTTTCTTTTTAAGATTTAGTTTAAATAATTAAAAAGTGTAGTATAAATTTAATCCGATACTTGCTAAACTAATATATTTATTCTCAGAATAATATTTAGCATATATTGTAGTTGAAAAATGAGGAAAAAAACGGTAGCCGTATTCAGCATTAACAACAATAGAACCTATAAAATCATTAACTGTTTTTATTACATAGTCAGCATAAGTATAATTGTAATTATCATCAAAATAATAGTAAGTAGCCGACCATGCCGTTAAATTAACTTTTTGCAAAGAATAACCTGTACCTAATTTTAAAATATGTTTATTGAAATCAATAATTAAGAAATTAATCATTAAATCAAAAGTTCGTATAGATGTTGAGTTTTCAAATGCTACTTCTTGTTCATAAAAGTTAGGGTGTACAAATCCTTTATAATCAAAATAAGTCATACCTAAATCAAATTCAAAGTATGTATTTAATTTTCTTTGATAACCAGATTGATATAACATATTTGTTTGGTCTCCAAAGCCCTGAATACAATAACCTAAACCTATGCGGAAAGAATTTTTGAGCTTGTTAAATTTAATTGTTGTCGAATCTTTCTGAGCGGAAAGCATTTGACTAAAGAAAACAATTGCGATAAATAATAATATTTTTTTTTTCATAATAATAGATTTAAAAGCCGATTAGCATAGCTAATCGGCTAAATTAACAGTTAATAATAAATTATTTGTGTAGTAAAACTTAATTCGCCACAGTTACGGATAGGTAAATTATTGTGCGTTTTTAATCCATGATAACTTGGGCGTTTTTGAGAATCAATGATAAAATCTCTTGTCAATTCCATTTCACCTATAAAATCGTTTCTGGAAGTATATTTATAGATTACTGAGGGGTTAAAAGTTCCCCATTTTGTTTTAATTTCTACATTCGCCTTTACTTCAACAGTACCCGTATTATCTATTTCTACAGCCGCAAAATAGTTGCGTAGCTCATTTTCTTCCCATGAAGGATCAAGCACAACATTTATATTGTCAATCCAAATCTTTTTACGTACCTGTCTTCGTGTTACAGTGTGAATAGCATTGTAATGACGATTTACTGTGGCAGGATTATTTTTATCGTCCAATTCTACGCCATCAGCAAAAATAATTTGCACCTCTGAACCTCCGTTAAAAAAAGCTTCGAAGTGTTTTTTCAATCTCAAGTCTATCAATTTAAATGAGAAACGTCCATTTGTATTCCCACTACCGGTGCCAGAACCGTTTCCACCGCCGGTATTGCTACCACCTCCGCCGGTAGGGTCTAAATTATCGCCGGGAGCTATAATATATACAGGATAAGATTTTGAATAATCTTCGTTTACTTTTGGTACGTTTTGTACTAAATTGGTACTTTTTTCCAATGATAAACGGTAGCCAATGTTTACCGTATCATTGTCCAATGGATCAAAAGTAATAGTGGGGACTTGTTTGTCTGCCGGGTAATCTTCAACAGGATAAGGAACGTATAAAACCAAGTCATTATCAATTAAAAACTGCTCCAAATCAAAACTATCAGAACTTTTTAAACTTGATGCTGCTTTTTCACGAAAGCGTTTTGCAAATTTTGTTTCACCAAACGATTTTAATTGGCTGTTACTTTCCGGTTGAAACAAATCTTTAAATTTTATGTAATCATCACCATACATTTTTAAATCAACCATTTTTTGTACTTCCGCCAAAACTTCTTTATCGTTTGAAAATTGAACTAAAACCTGTGCTGCTTGATCCATTTTGTATTTTAAATCAAGCTGTTCCGGTGTTAGTTGTGCTTGCTCTTCATTTATTGGGTTAATCTCCTCTTTTTGGCAGCCGGCTACAACAAGGCTAACTATTATAAAACTTATTAGTATTTTAAAAATATTTTTCATTTTTATGATTTTAAATTAATAATTTATTCATAGCTCTGTTTATCATTTCAAGA
>JAKIUH010000074.1 GCA_021647685.1 Bacteroidales bacterium | reverse complement strand
GCTATCCCTCTAAAATCTGGTAATATTTCATTTATCATACTCATAGATTCTTTAAAATTACATCATTCTTATTAAAGTTCCAAAAACTTATCGCTTATCAATAAACAAAATTGGTTTACGACTCATTTTGGGAAATTTCAACTTGTTAATTTCATCAATAGCATGAAATTCAATCGTGGGTAATACTCTTAATTTTGCCCTGCAATGATCTTTTATTTGACTCAACAACTCGTTTGATGTTGTTTTTGATCCGATTTTAATCAAAATTTCATCAGTACCAATTGCATTTTGTGATATTTCAATGATATAATTTTCTATCATGTCAAAATCATTCAACATATCATATATAGCTGGCGGATACAAGGTCGTTCCTTTGTATTTTACCATTTGTTTCTTTCGGCCAATAACAGGACTCAACCGCAACGTATTTCTACCGCAATCACAAGGTTTTGAATGAGCTTTTACCACATCACCTGTTTTAAAACGCAGTAAAGGCATCGCCTCAACTCCCAACGTAGTTATGGTTAACTCACCATATTCGCCTTCTTTTACAGGATGATTATTATCATCTAAAATTTCAACAATAATCAATTCAGGATGATGATGTCCGCCTTGCTGCTGCTCACATTCAGTAAAAGCAGTTGCCATTTCTGTAGAGGCATATGTGGAAAACAAGTCTATTTTCCATTTTGAGGTGATTTTGTTTGCTAACAAATTTAAAGAAAAATCTTTGTCACGTAAAGATTCACCAATACAAATCACACCCTTTACACTTGAGGCATTATAATCAATATCATTTACTTCGGCATAAGCAATTAATTTCAATAAAAAAGAAGGTACAGCAATTAAATAGGTAGGTTTAAACTTCAGGATAGAATCCCATTGTAATTCAGGAATTCCTGCCCCCACCCTAATGATACTAGCTCCTAATTTACGGACGCCTAAAAAATAGGCCAATCCAGCCATAAAACGCCTATCCATCGTGGTCATTAATTGCACTGTATCGTTTGCAGTTACACCTGCACATGCAAAAGATATGGCTTCATTATATGCCAATCTATCCAAGTCAGCATCAGTCAACGCAAAGGTTACTGGACTGCCTAAGGTACCAGAAGTAGTTACATAATCAACTATTTTATTTTTTGGTACACAGATAAAATCATCATTGTACAATTGTAAATCGTCTTTTGTTGTAACAGGAATTTTAGTTAAATCACTAAGTGTCTTTATTGACGATACTTCTATTTTATGTTGCTTAAATATCGATTGGTAATATTTAGAATTCTCTTGAAGATAAATCAACATTTCTGTTAATTTTCTCTCTTGAAAATGTTGTATTTCAGTAGTAGATTTTGTTTCAATATTCGGAATCATGCAATAAACTATAAGATTGCTAAAATAAGATTAAAAAATTGATGTACGAATAGTTAAGGTAAAAAAAACCAAACAACATAAATTGAAAACTATCTAAAATAGTATTATCTTTACAATTCACATATAATGGATATATAGTTACCAAGGTAACTATATTCCTACGTTGCCAGTAAGTTAATTACGTGAATATCTTTCCTCAATATAACTGAAAATAAAATTGATTTTTTGGTGTTCTAAAATTAAAAAAACTTCTAAGGCTTGTCCTATTTTACATGAACCTGTAGACTCCAATTAGGAATGAATATTTCCTTGGTTTCTGTCTTTTTAAAATGGTTGCTGTTTGGTTTTTTTAATTTTTAATAATGGCTGTTTCATTTTTAAAAAGGTCTGTAAAAAATAAGTTGAAATGAATATTTTTTGGCTCGTGATTTTTAAAAAGTAAAATCAAAAAAGACCTACTGGCAACACTAGCTATAAGCCATAAATTGGTTTCTTTACTATCGCTTGAGCCTGACTTTTGAGCAATTTCTTTTCAAATCCAAGCACAATGTTTACAGAATGGTCTTATAACGCTTGCAGAACGCAAAAAAATTACTCAAAAGAACTCGGTTTCGTCTATTTATACTAACTTTAAGGCTTAAACTATGAAAATTTACAGCTCATAGCTTTAACGTTAGCGTTTATGCCAAGACAGAAAATAACGAGATTAATTTTACAAATATTTAATAAAGAAGTCATATGAAAAAATTAGTATTATTTAGTATTTTAATAATAAGTATTTCAAATGTATTCGCACAATGTGATGATATGATTTATGAAATTGATGAATGTATTTCAAATGCAGAAGATAGTTATAAATACCTTCGGAAAGCATTTAAAGAGGTAGATTATGTTGAGTATAGCGATAGTTTTAACGAATTAAAAGAAGCATTAGAGACAGCACAAACTTATTGTAAAAAAGGTAAAAGTTATGCGGAGGATGCTGAATCTGATGCAAGTGACGCATATTCATATGCAAGTGATTGCGGTTGCAGTGATGGGGAATCCTATTCAAGCGATGCAGAATCAAATTCAGATGATGCTTATACCTATGCAAAAAAGGCATATCGCTATATTGATGATGCTCTATCTTCAGATAATTTAGAAGATATGAAATACTATGTTGATGATATATTAAAATATTTAAAGAAAGCATATAATGCAATTGATGATGCAAAAAGTGAAGCAGAATCTGCAAAGTATGAATGTGAGTAATTTCTTCATAATTAAATATAGGTAAAACAATGGAAGAAGATAAAAGACAACATTTAGAATTTATCCAAAACATCATTACAAGGATGAATACTAATTCTTTTCAAATTAAAGGTTTAGCAATTACTATTGTAACCGCGTTAATGGCAATTTATGCTTCTACAAAAAATGAATATTTCATTTTTTTAGGTATTCCACCTGTATTGCTTTTTTGGTTTCTTGACAGTTATTACCTTCAACAAGAAAGGAAGTTCAGGGGTGTGTATAATGATGTTACAGGGTTGAAGGATAAAATAGAAATTAAACCTTACGAGATGCCTATTCAGAAGTATACAAAGGAGATAGATGTTCAATTTTCTTATTGGAATGTGTTTTTTTCACCAACCATTAAGTGGCTATATTTTTCAATTATTCTCTTTTTGCTAATAATAGGTTTAATACTAACATATAAAGATTGTTTACTTAATTAAAGGTTAAAATTATGGCAGAAAAAAGGCAAGTATTTTACAGTTTTCATTTTAAAAATGATGTTTTACGTGTTTCGCAAATCAGAAGTATTGGAGCATTAGAAGATAATAAACCCGTTTCGGCAAATGCCTGGGAAGAAGTCAAGAAAAAGGGGGATGCAGGAATTAAAAAATGGATTGACGATAATATGAATTACAGAAGTTGTGTTATTGTTATGGTTGGAGAGGAGACTTCAAAAAGAAAATGGGTTAAATACGAAATAGAGAAAGCTTGGAATGAAGGTAAGGGAGTTTTGGGTATTTACATTCATAATATAAAGTGTCCAAATAATGGTAAAAGTAAGCAAGGTGCAAATCCATTCGACAGCTTTACTTTGGATAGTGGAAAAAAGAAACTTTCAAGCGTAGTAAAGTGTTACAACCCTAATTCTTATGACGCATATAATTCAATAAAAAATAATTTAGAAAACTGGATAGAAGAAGCAATAAGTATTCGTAAGAATTATTGAAGCACAAAACGCTAACAAAGGCTATACGTAATTTGGGTATTATACTGATATTAAAGTTTATAGCACTGAATATAATTAGTGGTAAATTGAAAATTAATCGTTTCAAAATCCCAAACTACGCATAGCCAAACCGTTAGGTTTAATGCCAGAACGGATAAAAAACTCAACGAAAATCTGCTCATTTTTACGCTATAAAAATCTAAAAAAAGGAATCTGAAGTGTTGCGGAATATTCCACTCGAAACTAAAATCTTATCAGTTGTTCGGAATATTAGCAGAAAATCAATCTCTAAAGTCAAAAAATCTTTATCAGCACTACGCAATTATCAGCGGAAATCTACAATCACTCCTGTAATGTAGGTTGAAAATAAATAACGGAAAATCGGACTGGTATTGAATTAAAGAAAGCTTTGCTTTCGATTTTTTTTTAGTCTGTTAAGTAAATAATCTACAGAAAAAATGAACTAGAGAGATTTTGAAGCCGAAATTTGCCACACAAAATATTAATGCACTAAAACCTAACATTATGTAAAATTCATTGCTAGTTCAGTCTGTGTTTGGGAAATCCTGCGGATTTCTAGCCTGTTCCGAGAAATCTTACTAAATTAGGTGCTTAAACACGCAACGAAATTTTACACGTGACGTTAGCAATAATTAAAAAAGACCCCCTTGAATTCAAGAACTTAACGCAAAAACAGATATGAAAATAATTCTTAAAGTATTGAAATGGATTGCCATTTCAGTTTTTGTAATTTTAGTCATCGGTATTATTTATATCCGATTTTCGAGATTAACGGACAAAATGATTTATCAAACTGGAAATAATTATGAAGTTTTTGAAAGTAGTTTTAAACACAAAGAGTTGTATATTCCTTTAGAAAAAGATATAAAAATACACGCAGTATTATTTAAACCAGATTCAATCAAACCTATTGGAACTATTTTTCATCATTTAGGCAATGGAATGACATTGATTAATTCGCAAAAATTATACAAACCATTAATTAACAACGGGTTTCAAATATTTGCATACGAAAGGAGAGGATTTGCAAAATCAACTGGGAACGATGATAATAGTATTATTTTGAAAAATGACGCCATCACAATTTTTGATAAGTTCCTTGAATTAAAGGATGTGAAAAACACCAAAATAATTATCTGGGGACAATCTTTAGGTGGAACTTTTGCGACAATGAATGCCGTAGAAAGACAGAGTAAAATTGAAGGACTTATCTTAGAGGGAACTTTTAGTTCATTTCCCGATATGGGAAAAGTCTATGCTCGTCTTTTAAATTTAGAAAATTTTAAATGGTTAATACCTTTACTTATGAATAATGATTTTCCTGCTGAAAAGGAAATTAAAGAAATTAATAAACCAACTATAATAATTCATAGTATTTCGGACGACCAAGTACCTTTTGAATTAGGAAAAAAACTATATGATTCTTCGAACAAATCAAATACTGAATTTTGGAAAATTGACGGAAAGCATATTGACGGAATGAATAAATACGAAAAAGAATATGTTGAAAAATTTATGAAATTAATTAATGATGCACGTATATTTTTTAAAGACCGAACACAAACCCAATGGTGGCGTGATTATGGAACTGCAGGAGCACTAAAACCGTCAAGCGATGCCGGCTCAATGGCTGTAAAAAACTATCGCGAAGGAACTTTCCCCGATATTGTTAATTACGATGCCGAAACTGCCCGTAAAAAAATATGGAAAAGAAACTATGCTTGCTATACCTGCCAATTATCTTGCAAAAAAAGCGGCGTGGTTAGCGAAGGAAGATTTAAAGGAACGATTGTTCACGATTCACCGGAATACGAAACAGGAACCATGCTGGGTGCAAACTTGTTGATGACAAACATTAACGATGTGATGAAAGCCATTTACGATGGCGATAACAATGGCTTGGATATTATTTCTTTAGGAAATACTATCGGCTTCTTAATTGAAGCGCACGAAAAAAAATTAATTGATAAAGATTTTCTCGATGGTATCAACCTAAAATGGAATGATATTGACAGTATTTTAGCAATGATTGATAAAATTGCCAAACGCGAAGGTATTGGCGAACTTGCTTCAAAAGGAGTAAAAACATTATCCGAGAAAATAGGGAAAGGTTCCGATGAGTTTGCCATGCACGTAAAAGGACATGAATTGGCAGCATGGAATGTACATGTAAATTCAGGAACCGGCATTAGTTATGCAACAGCAAATCGTGGAGCATGCCATTTGAATGGAAAAAATGCAGAAGGTCAAAACGGGAATGCTCTAAAAGACTCTCTGGCAATATGCTTTTTTGCAACAGGATGGGGCGGATACGATGAACAACAATTAGTTGATTTTGTAAATGCAATTACCGGAAGCAATTGGACAAAAGATGATTTCTTTGAAACCGGTGAACGTATTTTTAATTTGGAGAAAATGATGAATTATCGTGAAGGGTTCACAGCAGAAGATGATGTTTTGCCTGAACGCTTCTTCAAAGAACCTTTAACCGTAGGTGAGAAAAAAGGAGCAGTTTTGGTACGTAAAGAATGGGAGCAAAAAATGAAGGATTATTATACAGAACGCGGATGGGATACAAAAACATCAAAACCTAAAGATGAAACACTGAAAAAATTAAAACTGGGCTTTTTAATATAAGAAAAATTTAAAACGGGATTTAGTTCCCGTTTTTTTGTTTCTCAAACACATCAACAGGCACAACAGTGTAGCCCATTGAACGTAATAAAATAATTAAGCCGCTTTGTCCGGCAAGATGCCCTGCACCAACAGCAATAAAGCAAGGATGTGTTTCTATTTTTTGTGCTATAAGCTTAAGCCATTTTCTGTTTCGATTATCAAGTAAATTGCTCGAATATTTTTGTATTAACTTTTCATCTCCTGTTGTTTGAATTAATTTATTGAGATTTTGATTTTTATAATCGTTCACCATCTTATAATAGTCACTCATAATATTTGAGGTATATTCCGCTGTATCGGTCAATAATTCCACTTGTTCTTCAATTGGAATACCATTGAGAATATTCATCTGTTCCTGCAAACTTTCCAGTCCGGAAACAATCATGTTGTTTTTTTGTGCTAATTTTTTAAAATATTCTTCAAACGATACCTGATTTTCAATTTTATCTTGTAAAATCAGTGTAAATGAAAACAAAGGTTTTATTTTAGGAATTAAAAATAAATTTACCTGACTGATTTTTAAATCTTCTTTCAAATAATTCATGAACTTTTTGTAAGTTTCTTTGTCCATATAATCTTTTAATGACTTTCCCTCGGGCAGCATCATTGCTAGCATCATTTGCATTTGTTGTTCTGCCGAAAAATTCAAATCCATTTCCATAACTAACTCTTCGCAAGCATTAAATGCTCTTTCCATCACCGGTGTGAAAAAGAAGTCGGATTGGGGTATTGCATGAATGGTTCCATAAAGATAGGAAGCCTTTTTTATATTTTTGCCCGATATTTTCCACAATAAAGCATTTGCTAAACTGTCGGTTTGCGCGAAAACCGTTACGGAAGAAAGTAAGAATATACTTAAAAACAGTTTTTTTATCATTTGTTGTTTTAGATTTCCTAATATTCGTAAGTCATCAGATGAATTTGTTAGTTTACAGTTATTTACTATATTATTTTCTTTACTGTTATTTAATTATTCATCAGATGACTCCCAATAAGTTAATTCCACATTTGCAGATTTAAGAGATTTTTAAAAATAAAGACAAATATATATATTTACCGTTAATAATAAATTTTAATAATATGGAAATAAGAAAAGGAAAACGAGAAGACGCCAAGCAAATCATAAGCTTTCAACAAAAAATGGCAAAAGAAACAGAAGATTTGGAATTGAGTACTGAAATTCTTCATGCCGGAGTAAATGCTGTTTTTGACGATGAAAGTAAAGGAACCTATTATGTTGCTGAGGATAAAGGTAAAGTAATTGCCTCATTGATGACCACTTATGAATGGAGTGATTGGCGAAACGGTTGTGTATTGTGGATACAATCGGTATATGTTTTGCCGGAATATCGAAAAAAAGGAGTGTATAAACAAATGTATGAATATTTGAAAAACAAAGTTAAAAATTCAGACAAATATATGGGTTTGCGGCTGTATGTTGATTTAAGCAATAAACCGGCTCAAAAGGTTTATACAAAATTGGGGATGAACGGAGAACACTATAAACTTTTTGAATGGTTTAAATAATACCTTAGTGTTATCAAGTATGCTGTGTCGTATAAGTTGAAGTTATTTTTGAGTAGAACAAGGCAAAAATTATTAGCATAGCAGTAGCTATGGTTAAAATTTTTAACAAAGTTCTACGCAAAAAGAACGAAACTTGGTATGACTAAAACATGCTTGACATGACACTAGATCCGAAAATATCGAACCGGCTTGTTGGCAGTCATCTGATGAATGATTAAACTAAAGTGAACTAATGCATATAAAAAGTAGCTGTTTATTAATAAATTCATCTGATGACTTTCGTATTTAAGGTGTAAGCTGAAATAAAAAACCATATTAATTTTGTGTTTTACAACATAATTGATATATTTACATCCTTATATATCTAATTATCTATATTATTATGGCAAAAATAGTGGTTCTAGGTGCCGGTATTTCCGGACATACAGCAGTACTCTATTTACGAAAAAACTTAAATAAATCACATCAAGTAGTGATGATTAGCCCAAACAGTAATTATCAGTGGGTACCTTCAAATATTTGGGTAGGCTTAGGCTTAATGAGTCCCGAACAAGTAAAGTTTAAGTTAGCACCCGTTTATAAAAAAATGGGCATTGACTACAAACAAGCTTTAGCTACATCAATTCATCCGGAAGGAGATAATGAACATTCAAAGCCTTATGTAAAAATCAACTATGTTTCAGAAGGAAAAAAAGATACTGAAGAAATTGTAGAATATGATTTTTTAGTGAACGGCACAGGTCCGAAACTGAATTTTGCAGCTACAGAAGGTTTGGGTCCTGGGAAATTTACAAACTCTGTTTGTACCTATGACCATGCGGCAGAGGCATGGGAAAACTTAAAAAAATCATTTGCAAAAATGGAAGCCGGGGAAAAGCAAACATTTTTAATCGGCACCGGACATCCATTGGCAACCTGTCAAGGTGCAGCCTTTGAATATGCTTTAAATATAGCTTTTGAGGTAACAAAAAGAAAGTTAAATCATCTTGCCGATATTTGGTGGATATCCAACGAATATGAATTAGGTGATTTTGGCATGGGTGGAGCCTATGTAAAACGCGGCGGCTACATTACTCCAACTAAAATATTTACTGAATCGGTATTTAAAGAATACGGCATTCGCTGGATTAAACGTGCCGGAGTATATAAAATTGAAGAAGGCATATCACATTACGAAACGTTAGAAGGCGAATATAAAACCAAAGAATTTGATTTTGCTATGTTAATACCGGGCTTTACAGGTGCGGGAATGAAAGCTTATGACAAAAACGGTAAAGATATCACTTCAAAAATTTTTGCAGCAAACGGTATGATGAAAGTTGATGCGGATTATACACCCAAACCTTATGAAGAATGGTCGGCAAACGATTGGCCCTCTATTTATCAAAATCCTGATTATGACAATTTGTATGCCTCGGGTATTGCATTTGCACCCCCGCATACGATGTCAAAACCCATGAAAAGCAAAAACGGAACAGCCATTACTCCTACACCGCCGCGAACAGGAATGCCTTCAGGAGTTATTGGAAAAGTGGTTGCCCAAAATATTATTCATCGAATAAAAACAGGTAAAAATGAGCACCCACATAAAGCATCAATGGCAAAAATGGGTGCTGCATGTATCGTTTCGGCAGGTTATGGAATTCGTCATGGACAAGCTGCCGTCATGACCGTATTCCCAATTGTTCCCGACTGGGAAAAATACCCAAAATGGGGTAGAAATATTCGACACACCGTTGGTGAGATTGGGCTTGCCGGACACTGGATGAAACTTTTTATGCATTATATGTTTTTATACAAAGCCAAGGCAAAGCCATTTTGGTGGATGATCCCTGAATAATTAATAAAAATTTTAAAATAAAATAAAAATGATAACAAAAAGTAAAGAGAAAAATATCCCGTACAGCAATATGGCTTATGCAACTGAGCCTACGCGAATGACCAAGTTTTGGCGCAGATGTTTTATTAAACAAATCATTCGTTTTTTTGTGCTGAATTTAAGAATCATGCGTATTGTGGTCGGCGGACACTCATAATTTTTTATTCGAATGTTAAATCTCTGACAAGAAGAAATTCCTGTCAGAGATTATTATGACAAATTCACCAAGTCAATAAAATGACAATTATTCGTAGAGTGCCAGCCGGTTTCTTAATTCATTAATTTCTTCTTGCATTTGTGAAATTCGTTGTAAAAGATGATGAATAACATCAATCCCTTCGGGATTGATGTTCAAATCAAAACGTAAATGTATAATACGTTCCAAATCTTTTAAATTGCTTTTACGAATGTATTTCTCGTTTTCTAAATCAATTAGTTCAATCAATTCAAAATCATCCAGTTCATTAACAAAAGTAGCCGGTACATTGTATAATGAACAAAAGCGGTGTATCGAAATTATATCTTTTGTATCCATTTTATTACCTTAGTTTTGCCAGTTCTTTAAATAATGCCTTTTCCTTTTCCGAAAGATTTGTCGGTATTTTTATAGTATATGTAAGTAACAAATCGCCAAATTTTCCTTCTTGTTTATATACGGGAAATCCTTTTCCTTTTAATTTTACTTTCGTTCCGTTTTGTGTTTCGGGTTTCACTTTTAATTTTACTTTTCCATCCAAAGTATTGATTATTATTTCGCCACCCAAAACTGCTTTGTATAAATCCAAATCAACGTTTAAATACAAATTACTGCCGTCTCGTTTAAAAGGTGTATCGTTACGGATATTAAACTTTATATACAAATCTCCCTTGGGGCCTCCGTTAATTCCCTCGCCGCCATATCCTTTAATTTTTATTTCTTGACCGTTTTCTACACCGGCAGGAATGGTTAAGCGTATTTTCTTTCCGTTTACATTAATGGTGTGCTTTTGTGTTTTATATACATCCGACAGATTTAATTGCAACTCGGCATGAAAATCTTGTCCGCGAAATTTCACATTACGGTTTCCTGCTGATGAAAATCCACCACCGCCAAAACCACCGCCAAACATTGACGAAAAGAAATCGGAAAAATCATCCTCGGTAAACCCTCCTGAATAATATTGTTGCCCACCGGCATGTTGATATTGTCTTTGCTGCTGCTGTGCTTTTTCATATTCTTCGGCATGTTTCCAATGTTCACCGTATTTATCGTATTTTTTACGGTTTTCAGGATTGCCTAATACTTCGTTAGCTTCATTAATTTCTTTAAACTTTTTTTCAGCCTCCTTATCGTTTGGATTTACATCAGGATGATATTTACGTGCCAATTTACGGTATGCTTTTTTTATTTCCGCATCACTGGCATTTTTGCTTACACCTAATATTTTATAATAATCTTTAAATTTCATTCGCTCATTTATTTTTGAGAACTGTCAGCACTATTTTTATCCTGAGAAATGTTTCGTTTTTTTCTTTGATAATTAATAAAGGTCTAAACCACTCACTTCATCAAATTTTTACCGCTTCCTTTTGTACTCGTAATCCTTTCGTTCCAATTCATATTGTCTTTTTACTACTTTTTTAAATTCATTGAAAAGTTTTGTTACCAGAGGAACAATCTCTTTACCCTCTTCAGCAATTAAAACTTTTTTACTTTTTAAATTGATTTATGCACTCACTTTATAAGTTGCAGACGAGTGATCGAAAATAAGTTCAAGTGTTAAATCTTTATCGTATTTTTTGAACAATTCGCGAAAATATTCACTCTTTTCTTCACAAACCTGTTCTACTTCGTTACGAAAGTTTTCTTCTACTTCTTTTAAATTTTTAAGTTTTAAATTAATCATAATAATATGTTTTAAAAGTTGTCATTTAATTTTCTGATTTGAAATCCAAACAATATAGCTAAAAATCCTAAAATAGCAATAGGAATACTTACTAAATATACGATACTTATTACTGCAAAAACCGGATTAATAATCACCAGCACACTAAAAATTAGCATAATAATGCCTGAAATTAAACTCAGCCACCAATCCTGCACACTCATATTTTTAAGCACCCATGAAAAGCTAATCCTTGAAATAGCACTAAACATAAGCCAAAAACCGGTAAAAAGCATTAACGACTCAGCAGACAAATGGGGTTGAAGTATCAGGATTATACCCAAGACCGTTTCAAAAATACCAAACATTAGATTCCACTGCCAGCCATCAAAAAAATTACGGTTACGAAGCGCAAATACAATATTTGAAATTCCGTTAAAAGTGATAAGCCATCCAAATAAAAGGCTTAAACCGATAAAAGCTTCAACGGGTTGTGCTGCAACATAAAAAGAACTTACTACCAATAAAGCACCCAAAAGTACAGGTATCCACCAATGTTTAATTTTATCTGTCAGTTCCATATCTTTTCGTTTTTAGAAACAGGGAGTTGTCTTTTGCAAAACTCAGGACAAACTCCCCGTAAGTTATTAATTATTTACCTTCTTTTTTATTTTTAGGAAATAAACGATCTTTGAATTTGCTGATTTTTACTTTCAAAGAATCAAATGCAGATTGACTGTCTGATTTTTCTTCAACGGATTTTTGTATATTCATAATCGCATCGGTCAAATCTTTATATTCTGCATCTTTTTTTCCATACCCCATTTCTTCTGCCAATAGCAATTGATATTCTGCATTTTTTAATAAATTAATTACTTTGTCAGCATTTTCATGATTTACAGAGTCAACTTTAGCAGCTTCAACAACCATTTGCTCAGCTTTCAGCACCGGTAAAGGGAGAATAGTTTTTTCTACAACAATAGTTCCCAAAACTTCCTGTAAAATACTTTTAGCAGCATCAGTTCTTCCGTCTTCCAACGAGGCAACTGCTACTTTAATAGCATCAGGATAAGTAGCTGTTGGAATATACAAACTGTTAATAATCATTTCACTATGCAGGTTTTCTAACAAATCACCGGCTAACTGATAGTAACCTGCATCCATAGCTTCTTGAGCTGATTTAACTAAATCACGAACCGATTCAATATCTGTTATCAGCTCATTTTTTTGAAAATTCACATCTACAGGTATTAAACTTAGCGAAGGATCTTTAGCAAGTAAAACTTCCAATTTACCAATTAGCTGATGACCGTATTTTATCGCTTCATCTTTTTTGTTTGCTTCAATTAATTGAAGCAAATTTTGTGTTTCGGCAACAACGGTCCAGGCATCTTCTGTTCTACCGGATCGTCTTTCTACAATTTCACCCATTACATCAGCTATTATTGCAGCGTCAAGCGAATCTGAATTCATTTCCAAGCTTTGCTCTTTTACAGGA
>JAKIUH010000073.1 GCA_021647685.1 Bacteroidales bacterium | reverse complement strand
TCAGGCAAATTTAGGTGCAACCACTGTTTTACGGTTTTTTTCGAGTGATATTTTGGGTACGGGAAGTAATTTTCAAGGCTGGCAAAACTATTTGGAGGCACCGCTCTTTTATATTGGCTTGTTAATGCTTTTATTAGCGCCACAAGTATTTATTTATCTTGATAAACGCAAAAAAGCCCTATTTGGTGCTTTTGCCGGATTTTGGCTGCTGACGCTTTTATTTCCCTATTTACGCTATGCTATTCTTGCTTTTACAGGCGATTATTTTCGCTACGGATTTGATTTTTTTATTCCTTTTACTCTTCTCTTCTATGGTATTTATGCTCTAAATGAAATGGATAAAACATTTAAAGTCAATTATAAACTACTAGCATTCACATTATCGGTATTGATCATTTCTTTGTTTTTCCCATACAGTTCACTGCCTGCCGGAGCCATTGATAATAATCTTCGATTATTAATTGGCTTACTTTTGTTTATATACACAGGCATCATTGTTTTATTGGCAAATCCTATATACAAACAGTACGGACAAATTGCGCTGTTTTTAATAATTATTTTTGAGCTAAGTTATTTTTCTTATAAATCCTATTCAAAGCGTATTCCTCTGACAAAAATAGAATTTAAAAAAGATGCAGGGGGCTACAACGATGGAACTCCACAAGCCGTAAAATATCTTAAAAGCATTGATAATTCACTGTTTTACCGATGCGAGAAAGATTATCAATCAGGAAGTGCTGAACATGGCAGCCTGAACGATGCCTTGGCACAAGGATACTATGGCACAACAAGTTACTCATCATTTAATCAACTGAATTATGTGCGTTTTTTGGAAGAAACCGGTATTATTCCCAAAGGTGATGAAACTGCCACACGTTGGATAACCGGCTTTCGCGGTAATCCACTCTTGCTTACTTTTGGTAATATAAAATACTTTTTCAGTAAATCGGAACAACCGGAAATGCTGCGTTTTGGCTTTGATTCTTTATCATTCCAAAAGGGTGTTTTTATTCTTAAAAACCGTTTTTATCTGCCTTTTGGCTACACTTACGATAAATATATCGATTTTGATGATTACAAAACTTTAATTCATTATCAAATAACTCCTCCTGCATTAAATAATTTAGCTCAAATATTTACACGCTATGGCGATGTACAAATTTGGGAACAAAATTTGGCAAAACTGAACACCTTAACGGGAATTGAATTTACCGGTAAAGAGCAATTTATTGAGGCCATTGAACAAAAACTTGGCAAAGAGCTTACTCAAAAATACTATTTCAGTTTCCTGAAATTTTGTGTCAATAATTTTGAAAATCAAATTGCTTTATTAAACGCTTTTGTATATGATAAAAATGATATTCCAAAACAAAAAATATCCGGTTTAGAAAAAATATCCGTACAAGACACCAATATTTTTATTCCGCCAACAAAATTTAATTTTAAGCTTTATGCAAAAACAACCAATCACCTAAAGCAAGATACTTTTAATATAACAAAATTTTCACAATCAAATATTGAAGGAAAAATCAATCTTTCAAAAACAAAAATGTTGTTTTTTACCATTCCTTTTGACGAAGGTTGGAAAGTGGAAGTGAACGGTAAAGAAAAAGAACTATATCGTACAAATATTGGATTTACCGGTATTATATTACCTAAAGGTAATTATGAAATAAAATTATATTTTATCCCGAAATATTATAATATTACAAACGGTATTTCATTGGTTTCAATAATTTTGTTTTGGATTTATTTAGGATATTGGATTTACAGGAAAAAGAAAGATAAACATTAGGAAAATAAAATAATTACACGTTTTTATACAATTTCACAGCCATAAATAGGGCTTGCTGAAAAGCTCAGATGTGCATCTATTTTGGATTTTGTGAAGTGCAGATGTATAGAAATACTTCAAACTGAACAAAATACAAAAGAGGTGTGCAGCTGAGCAGCAAAAAACATTATGATTTGTATATATTTGCATATAATAAATGCATGCTTTTTCGGACATTGTATTTGATAACCTTGCACTTCGACACAATAAGACAAATATAAAATATTGATTAATAATGTATTTAGCGTTTTTCAGCAAGCCCTATTTACTGTTTCCAAGCTACTTGTTACACTCTGCATTGTGCTTTTAAAACAATGACTCCGGATATGCATTGGAAGAATATTTGTAGAGCTAAGATGAATACGAAATTTACTGAATTTATTAGAATTACAGATATAAACTTACCAAATTTAGCTAAATTTAGCAAGTAAACTTGCCAAATTATATAAAAAATAGAAATTAAACATTTTAAATTTAGTTGAATTTATACAATTATTTTTATATATTTACTAAAAAAATGTAATAAAAGTTTCTAAATTTATTAAAATATTGTAAATTTGTGGTAAAAGAGAATCGTATGAGGTATGTTAGATTTTTTGAAACGGATGAAATTTTCCCAAAAAAAGGAAAAGTAAATTTGCTTTACGGTGCGCGTAGAGTAGGTAAAACTACATTGATAAAGGAAATGCTGAAAATAAGAGGGGGCACTATCTTTGAAGGCGAAGGCGATGATATACAATTAAGACAAATATTAAACTCGACGGATAAGGTATTGATTCTTACTGCATTTCAGGATTATGATGTGATTTTTATTGATGAAGCACAGCGAATTGACAACATCGGTTTGGCATTAAAAATTCTAATCGATAATTTACCTGATGTTACCATTATTGCAAGCGGTTCTTCATCTTTAAAATTATCGGATAAAACAGAAGCACCCCTTACAGGCAGAATAATTACGCGTATGCTGTTTCCAATGTCGGTTCTTGAATTAAAAAAGCAAATAGGAGGAATGCATATATTTCAAAATTTAGAAAACTATTTGCTTTATGGGATGTATCCCGAAACTTTAACCGCAGGAAATGCAAAACACAAAATTGCTTATCTGAGAGAACTTGTTAATTCATATCTTTTTAAAGATATTTTAGAGTTGGAAAATGTGCGTAATTCTGATAAAATATATGATTTATTGCAACTTATTGCCTATCAAATTGGTGATGAGGTTTCTTTAAATGAGTTAGCCAATAATTTAGGAATGGCAAAACAAACCGTAGAGCGTTATCTTGATTTATTAGAGAAGTCTTTTATAATTAAAAAAGTGAGTGGATTTTCTAAAAATTTGCGTAAAGAGGTTACTAAAACAAAAAGGTATTATTTTTATGATAATGGTATTAGAAATGCTATTATTCACAACTTTAATTTATTGAAAAACCGTAATGATGCAGGCATGTTATGGGAAAACTTTATGGTATCGGAACGTTTTAAAAAGCAGCATTATTTGCAAATATTTTCAAAAAATTATTTTTGGCGCACTTACGATCAAAAAGAAGTAGATTTGGTTGAAGAGCGCGAAGGAAAACTTTACGGCTATGAGTTTAAATGGAACAGCAAGAAAAAGAAAATTCAAAAAGAATGGCTGGCAACCTATGCTAATTCAAGTTTTGAAATAATTAACCGAGAAAATTTTTTACCTTTTGTTTCATAAATATCTCACATACAGAGTAGTATATTATTAGAAATTAGCAACTGCTCTGTGCTTATCCGTAATTTTTTTAAAGAAAAAGTTTATAAACAAGAACTACATGTTGGACCTATACTATTAATTTTTTTAATATTTTTATCAATAATTTTTTGCTCGGTTTTGATGCAATATATTTTGCGTTTACGCAATTCTTTGTTGTGTCCGATACGGGTTTCCGGAAATTCTGATTTTTTTGAAAAAACTATTTTAACGGCAAAACCCATAAATGCAATACCTAAAAATACGATGGATATCAATAAAAGTTGTAAAAACATTTTGTGTCTTATTTTTAAAAATTATAGTGCAAAAGTATAAAATTAAAAACATAATTTAAGCTGCTTTTTGGACAAAATGTTTTCAAAACTTGCTTTTTTGTAGTTTGATAAAATTTTAAATAATTCTGAAAATATTATAATATGTTGGTTATCACAATGTATTAATGTGTATGCTTTGCCTTTTTAAGAAAAGTATTTAAGAAATTCAGATAAAGATATGATTTATTATTTAGAGATAATCTAAATTATTGTACTTTTACACTCAAAATTGAACCAAAATGAGTGAATTTCAAAAATTAAAAATTAATCTGGACAAAAAAACAATATTAAACGATTATTTGTTGGCAAATATTAGTCGGAATGCCAGTATTTTGGGTAGAAAAGATGTGCTTACCGGTAAAGGAAAATTTGGAATTTTCGGTGACGGAAAAGAAATAGCTCAAATTGCTTTAGCAAAGACCTTTAAAAATGGTGATTTCCGCTCCGGTTATTATCGCGACCAAACTTTTATGATGGCTGCCGGACTTTATTCTGCCGAAGAACATTTTGCACAGTTATATGGTGATACGGACTTGGAGTATAACCCTGCTCATGGCGGACGTTTGATGAATAATCATTTTGCCACGCGCAGTTTGGCTAATAAGGGGCAATGGAAAGAATTAACAAAACAAAAAAACTCATCACCCGATATTTCACCGACTGCAGGACAAATGCCGCGCCTGCTTGGTTTGGCTTATGCCTCAAAACTTTACCGGCAAAATAAAAAATTACATCAATTTACCGGTTTTACGATTAAAGGAAATGAAGTGGCTTTTGGAACCATTGGGGATTCAAGTACTTCCGAAGGTCATTTTTTTGAAACCCTGAATGCGGCAGGTGTTTTGCAAGTGCCTATGGCAATTACTGTTTGGGACGATGGTTATGGTATATCTGTTGAAAAAAAATACCAAACAACTAAAGAAGATATTTCCGAGTTACTGAAAGGCTTTAAAAAAGAAAAAAATACCAACGGTTTTTATATCTATAAAGTGAAAGGTTGGGATTATGCCGCTTTGTGTAATACTTTTGATGAAGGAATTGCCCGTTGCCGTAAAGAACATGTTCCGGTTCTGTTTCATGTTATTGAAATGACGCAACCGCAAGGACATTCAACTTCCGGCTCGCACGAAAGGTATAAATCTGATGAGCGTTTACAATGGGAGCAAGATTATGACCCGATACGCAAAATGCGCGAATGGATTTTAGAAGAGGGAATTGCTACTGCCGAAGAATTAGATGCTTTGGAGGAAGAAGGTAAAAAAACAGCGGTTGAAGCACGGAAAAAGGCTTGGAATCATTTTCAAGAGCCTATAAAAAAGGAGCGCGATGAGTTAGTAAGCATCATCGATGAAAAATCATGCGTGTGTAATCAGTTTAACGATGCCAAGGTAAAAGAAATCAGGAATGCTTTAGTGCGCGAACGTAATCCGATAAGGAAAACAAGTGTAAGCGCCGCACGTAAAATATTGCGTTATGTTTGTTCGTCTTGCGCACAACAAGACGGTTTAAAACAGCGGCTTTCAAAATGGCTTGATGCTAAGGAAAAAGAAAACTTTGATCGCTTTAACAGCTTTTTATACAGTCCGTTTGAAACATCAACTTTAAAATTAAAATCCGTAGCTGAAAAATATCCTGAAAAGGAGAATTTAGTGCACGGAAGAATTATTTTAAGAGATAATTTTGATGTATTGTTTGAAAAACATCCCTTATTAGTAACTTTTGGAGAAGATACAGGAAAAATAGGAGGAGTAAATCAAAGTTTGGAAGGTTTACAAAAAAAATACGGTGAATTACGCATTAGCGATACCGGTATTCGTGAAACTACAATTATCGGACAGGCTATTGGTTTGGCATTAAGGGGGATGCGCCCTATTGCCGAAATACAATATTTTGATTACCTTTTGTATGCATTACAAACTTTAAGCGATGATTTGGCAACCATTTTATATCGTACCAAAGGCGGACAAAAAGCCCCTGTAATTGTACGTACAAGAGGACACCGTTTAGAGGGGGTTTGGCATTCAGGCTCGCCTTTGAGTATGGTAATTAACTCAATTCGCGGAATGCATGTGTGCGTGCCGCGTAATATGACCAAGGCAGCCGCTTTTTATAATTTATTGCTCGAAGGTGATGATCCTGCACTGGTGATTGAACCGCTAAACGGCTATCGTTTAAAAGAAAACCGACCGGAAAACATGGGTGAATTTCGTCAGGAATTAGGTGTTCCTGAAATTCTTACCGAAGGTAAGGATGTTACATTGGTTACTTACGGTTCTTGTGTGCGCATAGCCCAAGATGCAGTGGCGCAATTGGCGCAATTTGATATTTCGGTTGAACTGATCGATGTGCAAACTTTGTTGCCTTTTGATAAAAATCACATGATTTTAGAATCGATTAAAAAAACCGAAAAAATTTTATTTTTTGATGAAGATGTACCCGGAGGAGCCACTTCGTATATGATGCAAAAAGTGCTTGAAGAACAAAAAGCATGGTTTTATCTAGAAATTGAACCGAGAACTTTAACGGCAAAAGAACAGCGCCCGGCTTATGCTACCGACGGTGATTATTTTTCACATCCGAATGCCGAAGATGTTTTTGACAAGGTTTATGAGATGATGCATGAACTTAATCCGAAAAAATTCCCGAAAATATACGGTAATGGATTAGAAAGTAAATAATAATTTTTTTCTATTATTAATCTTGTGGCAATAAGGAGGTAGATGAATGCCTCCTATTTTTTAATATTAAAATAAGAGATTAATTCATTTAATTTTTGTGCGGTATTGTCCAAGAAATCTGTTTTTTCACTAATTTGTTCAATAGCGCCTGTATTATTTTGCAACATTTTGTTTAATTCTTGGATGGAGTCATTTATTTGCTGAACATTTATATTCTGTTCTTTATTAGCTTCTGCTACATTTTTTATCAAATCGCTAATTACATAGGATTCTTTTACAATTTCATGGAAATTGTTATCTGCACTTTCTGAGAGTTGAATCACTTTATTTGATACTTCTTCCACTTCTTTTGCTACTGTATTACTTTTTTCTGCCAGCTTTTTCACTTCCGAAGCTACTACCGCAAAACCTTTTCCTGCTTCACCCGCATGCGAAGCTTCAACGGCTGCATTCAATGCTAAAATGTTGGTTTGAAAGGCAATGTCGTTAATTACTTTAATTTTGTCGGCAACATCTTTCATGGCATGATTGGATGCCTCAATAGAGGATTTACTCTCTTTAATGGCATCAACCGTTTTATCGGCTAATTTTTCTGTTTTTGTCGAATTATTTGCATTTTCATTAATATTGCTCGATATTTCCTCCATCGTAGAAGATATTTCTTCTATTGATGATGCTTGTGAGGAAGAATAATTTAATAAGTTCTGAATTATCTGATTAAGTTCATTACTTGTTTTTACAATATTTATAGAGTTTTCTTGAATTTCTGAAATCATACGGTTAAAATTTTTTGATAAATCATTAATCGAACGCGCCAAAACACCAATTTCATCGTTTCGTTTATTATATTTTCCTGTGATTTCGATATTAATGTTGCCTTTTGAAAGTTTAGAAATATCATCTATCATTTCATTTAAAGGGTCTTTTACATATTTTGCAGCATAATAAATACCTACAACCACAGCTATTATTCCTATGGGTAATGCAAAAGCTTGTGTATAAGCATCTATTTGAATTCTTGCTTGTGTGTTAATAGATGTTATAATTATGGTAATGACCCAAATAGTGCTTATCGGAGCAAAAACCGACTTTTTAAATAATATTTTCATTAATATTATGGTTACAGGAATACCGATAACCAGCATAATCAATACAGGTTTTAGAATTGCATCCATATTTTTATAATTTATCAGCAACGAGCCATTCTTTTGCTTCATTAACCGTATTAAATCCTTTTATATTTCCATCAATAAATTTATTTACAGCCATAAGTAATATTTTCTTGCTGCCTTTAATACCAACAATCGCTTTTTTAAAACTGAAAGGTTTTGTTCTTTTGGCAGAATTTTTTATTGCATTTAAAATAGTGGGTGAAGCATAAGAGTTTGTTATATCCACAATTTCTAACAAATTATACTCATTATTATTTTCAATAAAACTCGTGGTATGTTCAATTGCATCCAAAGCTTCTTTTTCTTCAAGAAGATTAGTCCAATCCGTATAATAGATGGTTTTTCCTTTGTGGTAAATAGGATAAATTCGTTCCTTCATAGTTTATAATCTTTATGTATTCAATTCCTTCCTTGTTCAATTTATCGATTTTAAAAATATACATTTTTTTGTATTTAAAAAAATGATTTTGAATATTATAACTATTTTTGCGGCAAACAAACTGTTTATTATGATATTTCCCGATAATTTTGAAGAAAAAACCAGTTTTAACAGCATAAGAACACTATTAAAAGCTCGATGTTTAAGTACGCTTGGTAAAAGCAAAGTTGATGCACTTTTATTTTCTGATGATTTTGATTTTATTCAGCAAAATTTGTTCCTAAGCAATGAGTTCTTGCAAATTATTCATTCAGACGAGGAGTTTCCTATTCAACACTTTTTTGATTTACGCGAAGCATTGAGTAAACTGGAAGTGGAAGGTGCTTTTTTTGAACTTCAAGAACTTTTTGATTTAAAACGTTCGCTTGAAGAGATTAAAGCCATTCACTCATTTTTTGAGAAAACAGAAGATGATAAATATCCTGAATTAAAAAAACTTGCAGGAAAATTACCATTATTCCCTTATATTATCAACAGAATAAATCAAGTAATTGATAAACAGGGAAAAATAAGAAATAAAGCATCAACCGAGTTGGCTGATATTCGTTCCAAACTGGCAGCAAGGCAATCATCAGTATCAAAAATAATGCACGGAATATTACAAAGAGCAAAACAAAGCGGATACATTGATAGTGATGTAAATTTATCGGTGAGAAACGGAAAAATGCTTATACCCGTTCCGAGTGGGAGCAAACGTAGAATTAAAGGTATTGTTGTAGATGAATCAGCAACAGGGAAAACATCTTTTGTTGAGCCTATTGAAATTGTAGAACATAATAATGAAATCCGTGAATTGGAATTTGCCGAAAGACGTGAAATCATTCGTATTTTAAAAAAAATAACCGAAGATATACGTCCTTATGCAGATGATTTAATTTTAGACTTTGATTTTTTGGCAGAAATTGATTTTATTCGTGCTAAAGCTCTTTTTTCAGTTGAAATTGATGCTGTTGTCCCAAAACTGAGTATGAAAAAGCAAATAAAAATTCAATCGGCAAAGCATCCTTTATTGTACTTATCTTTTTTAAAAGAAAATAGAGAAGTTGTTCCTTTGGATATTTATTTTAATGATAATCAGCGTGTTGTTTTAATATCAGGACCCAATGCAGGAGGAAAATCAGTTTGTTTAAAAACCGTTGGGCTTTTGCAATATATGTTGCAATGCGGTTTACCGGTGCCGGTAAGTAAAAATTCTGTTTTTACGGTATTCAATAAGTTGTTTATTGATATTGGCGATGAGCAAAGTATTGAAGATGATTTGAGCACCTATAGTTCGCATTTAAAAAATATGAAATATTTTGTTGAAAATGCAGATAATAATTCAATGATTTTGATTGATGAATTTGGGTCGGGTACTGAACCAACTTTAGGTGGTGCAATTGCCGAAGCGGTTTTGGATAATTTATTGAAAAATCGTGTTTTTGGTTTGGTTACAACACATTACGGAAACTTAAAACATTTTGCCACAGCCCAACAAGGAATTGTAAATGGCGCCATGCTTTTTGATACGGAAAATATGAAAGCATTGTATCGTTTAGAGTTGGGGCGTGCGGGAAGTTCTTATGCTTTTGAAATAGCCAGAAATATAGGGCTGCCACGAGAGATTATTTTAAAGGCAGAAGAAATTGTGGGTAAGGAGCATATTGATTTTGATAAAAATCTGAAAAAAATTGAACAAGAGCGCAAACGCTTGAACGACTTAAATCAAAAGTTAAAAAATAAAGAAATAAAGTTGGAAAGTATTTTAAAAAAATACGAACAAGAAGCCGAAGCTGTTAAAAACAGAAGAAAGGAGATAATCAACGAAGCAAAACAAACAGCAGATAAAATTTTATCGGGAATTAATAAAACGCTTGAAAATACTATTTATGAAATAAAAAAATCAAATGCCGATAAAGAAAAAATCAAACAATCGCGCCAAAAACTTGAAAATTTAAAAGAAAATGTTCGACAACGATTTGAAAATGAAGAAAAATATCTGACAAAAAAAGTTGAAAAACTAAAAAATAAACAAAATAAAAAGAAAAAAACAGAACAAAAACAGGAAGTAATTATTGATGAAAATATCGGCAAAGGCGATAAGGTACAATTAGAAACCGGTGGGGTTGGCGAGGTGCTGGAAAAAAAAGGCAACAAGTTTTTAGTATCATTAGGAAATATGCAAATGTATTTACCTAAAGGCAAAATTAAGAAAATCAGTAATAATGCTTACAAAAAACAAGCAGCTAAACCAAAATCATTGAGCGGAAATTATGATGTACGAAAAACTAAAATAAAATTTTCGCATAATTTAGATGTGCGCGGTAAACGTGCCGAAGAAGCTTTACAAATTGTATCAAATTATCTTGACCAAGCGGTTATGGTAGAAGCCAAAGAAGTAAAAATTTTGCACGGTACGGGTAATGGAATTTTACGCCAGTTAATCAGAGATTATTTAAAAACTTATCCACTGGTAAAGCATTTTAAAGACGAAAAAATAGAGTTGGGTGGTGCAGGAATTACCGTAGTTGAGTTTGCGTATTAATAAAATGAAACTTTCCCAATATTTTTTAAATAAAAGCGTTTAAAAAGCATTATTTTAAAATTAAACTGAAATGAAGCGTTTTTTTCTATTGACAATGATATTTTGCGGATTCTGTTTTGTTAAAATGCAATCGCAATCAAACATAAATATTAAACTAAATACTCTTACTTATCAGTTTTCTGATAATAATGTGCAATTGGCTAAGCTAAAGCTTAGTAATAACGGGAAATTAGCTTTTGAGCCGGGTGTTATTTTTGCATACGAAGCTTTTGCAACACCTGCTACCTCTTTGAAAATTAATATGGCTTTATTAATGGATAAAGCCGGTAAATTTGCCGGTTTTCCACAATTTTTAATTCGTTTTCGATTGTTTAATGCTTTTAAACATTCCATGACCTTAGGCTTGGGACCTGCTTTTTACTTCCGCCAAACTTGGGCAAATATAACTGGCTATGAAGCCAATGATGTATATACCGATGATGGCGATTGGCAATTTCGTTCGGTTTGGTTTAGTGGCGAATTGGAATATAACTACTACCTTACAAAAATGAGTAACTTGTCTGTTTCGTTAAATTTAATCAATCCGGAAAGTATTGGTTTGGCAATTGGGTATAAATATTGGATAAGCAAAAAATCGAATAAAAGAAAAAGGGGCTGTATTTCATGCCCCAGTTTCCATTAACGCAACAACTAAATTTATTTATCAAACGCACCAAAAGTACAAAAAATAATTCAAAAAATCAAAATTTTATTGTCCTGCCTTGAATTTTTTCAATGCTTCGTTCAATGCAGGTACTACTTTAAAGGCATCGCCAACAATACCATAATCAGCAGCTTCAAAGAATGGTGCTTCAGGGTCTGTATTTATGGCAACCATTACTTTTGAACCGTTAACACCTGCCAAATGTTGTATAGCACCTGAAATTCCAATAGCGAAATACAAGTTAGGAGCTACTACTTTTCCGGTTTGTCCAACATGTTCTTCGTGTGGACGCCATCCTAAATCAGCTACCGGACGCGAACAGCAGGTTGCTGCACCCAATGTTTCAGCCATTTCTTCAATCATTCCCCAATTTTCGGGTCCTTTTAAACCTCTACCTGCCGAAACTAATATCTCAGCTTCGGTTATTAGTAGTTTGCCGGTTTGTTTTTCAACATTTTTAGGTTTGGCTCTTAAATCTTCGTCATGGATTTCAACACCAGTTTCTTCAATCACTATCTCTTTTGCATTTTCTATGATTTCAAAAGAGTTTTGTGTTAAACTCAATACTTTAACATCAGCCATTAATTCATAATCGGCAAATGCTTTTCCCGAATAGGCTTTTTTACGCACTACAAAAGGTTCTAAACTTGAAGGCAATTGCATAACGCCCGGAGCAAAACCTGCATCTAATTGAACGGCTGTTCTTGCTGCTAAGGCTCTTCCTGAAACACTGTTTGCAAACAGTACAATTTTTGCATCTTCTTTTTTTGCCACTTGGCTAATTGCCGATGAGTACGATTTGGCTATAAAATCTTTTAATTTTTCATCTTTTAAAACCAATACTTTGCTTGCACCATAAGTGCCCAGAGTTTTTAACTCGTCTTCGGCTACTTCTCCAATTGTAAGAGCTGTAACTTCGGTATTTGCCATTTTTGCTATTTCACCGGCATACGACAGTAATTCATAAGTTGATTTTTTGAATTTACCGTCCCAATTTTCTGTATATACTAATACTGACATGATTTTCTTTTTTTAAATTTTAAACAAAATTAGATTACAGCACTTTTGCTTCTTCGTGCAATAAACGGATTAATTCTTCCACATTTTCAGCATCTACCATTTTGCATGCTCCTTTTGGCTCCGGTAAATAAAACTTATTTACTTTGGTTTTAGGAGCTTGTTCAACGGGCTGAACTACGTTCAGCGGTTTTCTTCTGGCTTGCATAATTCCGCGCATGCTCGGAATGCGGGGCTCAATGGCAAAACCTTTTCCTGCTGTTGAAACAAAGGGAAAATCAACTTCTATTTCTTCTTTTCCGCCATCAATTTCGCGCTCTAAAAATGCTTTTCCATCTTTAATCTCAAAGTGCGAGGTACTTGATATTGATGGTAAATCTAATAATTCGGCAACCATTTCGCCTACTTGTGCACCGTTAAAATCAATGGTTTCTTTTCCGGTAACTATAAAATCAAAATCACCGTTTTTGAATACTTCGGCAATTTGCTTTGCAACAAATAAGGCGTCTGTCGGCTCTGCATCTACACGAATTGCATCATCGGCACCTACTGCCAGTGCTTTTCTTATGGTTGGTTCTGTTTCGGCAGTTCCTACGTTTAAAACGGTAATGTTTAAATCTCCTATTTCTTCTTTCACTTCTAAAAGCCGGGTTAATGCCAACTCTTCATGCGGACCAATGATGTATTGTATATCTGTTTTAT
>JAKIUH010000072.1 GCA_021647685.1 Bacteroidales bacterium | reverse complement strand
TCAAAACGGTGCCAAAGTTGGATTGGCAGCCCGTAAAACAAAGTAACTTTTAAAGTTGAAAATCGATATTGAAAAATTCGGTGGTGAAGCAGTTTTTGTTGAAACAGATGTCAGCAAAAAATCGGATTGTGAGAACTTAATAAAGCAAACCGTAAACAAATTTGGGAAAATTGATATTTTAGTAAACAATGCAGGTATTTCAATGCGTGCTTCGTTTAGTAAGTTAAAACTGGATGTTCTTGAAAAGGTGATGAATATTAATTTTTGGGGAACGGTTTATTGCAGTAAATATGCCCTACCCTATCTATTGGAGCAGAAAGGAAGTATTATCGGCATTTCTTCAATATCGGGAGTAACTCCTTTGCCGGGCAGAACAGGCTATGTAGCTTCAAAATATGCAATGGATGGCTTTTTAAATACTTTGCGCATAGAATATATGGAAAAAGGTTTGCATGTATTGGTGGTTCATCCGGGGTTTACGGCTTCAAATATTCGTAATACTGCTTTAAATGATGAAGGTAAATCACAAAAAGAAACACCGCGAAATGAAAACAAAATGATGCCGGCAGAAAAAGTTGCTAAAATAGTGGTTCGTGCAACCATTAAAAGAAAACGTGATTTGGTACTTACCCTGCAAGGCAAAATGGCTGTTTGGGTCTATAAAAATTTTCCACGCATGGCTGATAAATTAATTTATAAAGAAATGTCAAAAGAACCGGATTCACCATTCTAAAAATAATCGTTAAAAATCCACAGATGAACTTTTGTTCATCTGTGGATAAAATAGTTTATTCTGTTAATTTACTATTTTCCAATTCACGAACTAAACGATTGGTTTTGTAAACCAATTTAAGAGCTTCCATTAAACCCCAAGAATCAGTTGCTACGGCACGGTTATTTTCTTCAAGAAAAATATAAGCTCCGGCAAGACTTTCAAGATTTCCATCATGAATTAATCCTACTACTTCGCCCTTAGTATTAATTACCGAACTGCCCGAATTTCCGCCAACAATATCATTGGTAGAAGCAAAGCCTACCGGTATGGACAAATCCAAGCCCTCAGGTACTTTTTGCCAACGTGGATGTAGCCCCCATGGATAATCTTTTTGTCCGAAAGAATAATATCTGTCCCACAAGCCATAATAAGTGGTTTTTCCGGGTGCAATCGTTCCGTTGTATTCATAAGCTTTAATTGTCCCGTCCGAAATTCGTAAAGTAATTGTGGCATCAGGCGGAATTTGACTTCCGTATGCATCAAAAATCAAACGCCCGAGTTTTTGATTAAGTACATCCAACGAAGCTTTTAAATCATTTCTTTTGTCGGGATGTTCTTTCATTTGAGCAATAATTTTATCAATATTATCCCAAAGCGTTCCGTATTCAGCTTTAAGTACAGGGTCTGCTGCTACTTTGGCTTTCAGTTTTTTCTCAAAATCTTCCTTTTTAGCCATTATGTATTTATCGTTTAAAGCCATAAGCAAACCGGCATAATATTTTCTTCCGTTAGCCACTCCAAGCATTGTGCTTAATTTACGTTCTTTATCTTCGGGTGCTGCTTGTTCATAGTCTTTAAAAGCTTTGTGATACCGGTCGTTTAGCATAGTTAAAATAGGTGGATACAATACATCTCGATAATATTTCAGCTCATTAACCGAAAGTAAACGGTCTGTATTTCCCGGACGGCCGATAACAAAAATTGCTTCGCCGGCTTGGGCTCCCTTTTTACTCCAAGTAAAATAGTTTTCAACTTTTACCGGTTTACCTGTTTCATCATAAGCTCTGCAAAAAGCAAAATCAAGTTCATAACGCGGATAAGTAAAGTTATCCCAATCCCAACCCGTAGCAGCAATTTGAAAATCAGGTACCATCACCAAACGAATATCGTTATAGCGTTTATATGCATACAACGAATATTTTCCGCCATTGTACAAAGTAACTACTTTACAAACAAGTCCTGTTTTTTTCTCATATTTTTTTATCAATTTATCAATTTCATTATTTTTTAACTCAATTTTTTCTTCGCCTGTTTTTCCTTTTGCCATGGCTTTAAGCACCGCTTGTGTAACATCGGTTATAGAAATTAATTGATCGACAAACATTCCGGGTATTTTACGTTCTTCGTCCAAGCTTTTGGCATAAAAACCATTGCGCATTAAGCTTTCGTCTTCTTTTTCAATATCTTTTAAGCGTCCGCGTACACAATGATGATTAGTCATAATTAAGCCGTCTTCCGAAACAAAAGCACCTGAACATCCACGCCCAAACTGTAGAGCCGATTTTTGTACGTGTTCTAACCAAGTTTTATCGGGCGTAAAACCATATTTTTGCTGATATTTATCCAAAGGTACGGCATCGAAAGTCCACATTGAGCCGAAGTCATCAAAAGAAAATTCAACTTTGCTTAAATCAAGCGGTTTGTAAATTGTACGTTGCGCACTAATATTCAGTATTGAAAAACTGAACAATAACAAGAAAATAAAATTTATTTTTTTCATAATTTGGGTTTTAAAAAAATTGATTTATTTTTCGAAAATTTTTCATAAAAAGGCTGTATAAACCACCTATATTATTTTGTTTTAAAGCACGATAATCTTCTTTTGATTTTAAAATAATATTGCCGATACTTTTATTACTTTTACCTCCCCAACGCATTTTTACCAATACTTCGGGTAAATAAGCAGTAGATATTTTATGTTTACCCAAAAAACGCAACATTAAATCATAATCAGCTGCTATTTTATAATCGAGATTAAAAAAACCGTACTTCCAATACAACTCACGGAGTACAAAAAATGTAGGATGCGGTGGCATCCAGCCTTTTTTCAATTCATCATAATTAAACTTTCCGGATATCCATTTACGAATAATTTTTTCGGGCTGTTCCGCAGCAACATAATCTAAATCACCATAAACCGATTGGGTTCCATAAACTTTAAAGGTATGCTCTACTTTTTCAAGAATATTATCCGTAGGATAAAAATCATCGGCATGTAAAAATCCGATAATATAACCTGATGCGTTCATAATACCTTTATTTAAAGCATCGTACATACCTTTATCAGCTTCGCTGATAATTTTTGAAATTTGATTTTTGTATTTTTGAATGATTTTTAATGTATCATCTGTCGAATCTCCATCTACAATAATGTATTCAATATCTTGATAGTTTTGATTTAAAACCGATTGAATGGTTTGTTCAATGGTTTTTTCGTTATTGTATGTTGCGGTTATAATAGATATTTTCATGAGATATTTTTAAAATTATTTTCATTTGCCTCATGGAACATCCACTGATATCAGGGCTTACGCCTACTTAATTTTCTTAAATAATCATGTCCCTCTGTCCGCCAGTTGGCGGATGGATGTTTCATTTGCTTAATTATTTTGCACCGTACGGCGGCGAATCGGCTTAGCAGGATTTCCTGTGTAAATTGTATTAGGCAATGTATCTTTCTCTGTCAAAACAGAATTTACACTCAAAACTAAATGCGTTTTACAATGCACACCGGGAGTAACTACTGATTTAGCACCTATCCAAACTCCATCTTCTAAAATAATTGTTTCTGTAATTAAATCAAAGCCGGCCTTTTTGTAGTTGTGATTTCCCGTTAAAATTAATGCTCCCTGTGAAAGACAACAATTTGCTCCAATTTTTACATCCGCTAAATTATCAATCCAAACATTTTCGCCTATCCATGAATAATCACCAACTTGCAGCCGCCAAGGATATTTTATATTTACCGAAGGTTTTATAACAAGCCCCTTACCTATTTTAGCTCCAAACAAGCGAAGTAAAAAAACTTTTAAGGAACTAATCGGGTTAAGCGGATTAATAAAAAACAAAACATTAGTAAAATACCACAAAAAACGGATAAAAGCATTTCTTCCGGGCTTGTATGCGGAATTATCGTATTTTGATAAATCGGTTTTTATCGGGGTATTCATAGTCAATGTATATTATCCCTACAAAGATAATATACTGGCGGGTTTTGCAAAATTATTGCCGGATATTAATGCGGATTTAAGGGATATTTCTGAAAAACAAAAGTTCAAAAAACAAAAAAGCAGCCTATTCGGCTGCCTCTTTTGTGGGCCCACCAGGGCTTGAACCTGGGACTCCCTGATTATGAGTCAGGTGCTCTAACCAACTGAGCTATGGGCCCTGAAATCATTCAATTTCGGATTGCAAAAGTAAACATATTTTTAGAAAATATAAATTTTTTTGAAAAAAAATTTCGTGCCTTGTCAAATAAATAAATTTATCTTTAAATTCGCATAAAAAATACTTAATAATGAACAAAATAAATAATGATACCGAAGCCATAATCTTTGATTTAGGGGGTGTTATCTTAAATATTGATTTAGAAAAAATAAAAGAAGGTTTTGAGTTATTGGGTTTTGAAGATTTGAATGAAAGTTTTAAACTCTTTCAGCACAATCATATATTTGAAAAATTTGAAAAAGGAGAAATCAGTCCGCAAATTTTCCGGAATGAAATTAGAAAAGCTTGCCCACGTGCATTTTCTGACCGGAAATTTGATGAGATTTGGAACACTATTTTGATAAACTTCCCTGAGGAAAATATTAAGCTCCTTGAAACACTTAAAAATAAATACCGGATATTTTTGCTAAGTAATACAAACGAAATTCATTATAAGTATTACACAGAAATGCTAAATAAGCATTTCAACATAAAAAAGCTGGATGTTTTATTTGAAAAAGCCTATTACTCGCATACTTCAAAAATGAGAAAACCCAATAAAGAATTTTATGAACTTGTCATTAAAGAAAATGACTTAATTAAAGAAAAAACAGTATTTATTGATGATTTTTTGGAAAATATTGAAGTTGCCAAAGAAATTGGTTTACAAACAATACACCTAAACGGATTTAAACTTTCGGAAATTTTTTCAATCTAGTATAGTGTCAAGCACGTTTTAGGCATACCAAGTTTCGTTCTTTTTCGTAGAACTAGGCAAAAATAACTTCAACTTATACGACAAGTACAAATTATTCTGTTTCTCCATTAACAATCAGCTTGTAACCTTTGCCGTGTACATTAATTATTTCAATACGTTCATCACCTTTTAAATGCTTACGCAGTTTGGTAATATATACATCCATACTGCGTGCATTAAAGTAATTATCATCTTTCCAAATTCTTCTTAAAGCTAAATTTCTTTCCAGAATTTTATTTTTATTCATGCACAACAGTTGTAAAAGTTCAGCCTCTTTGGTGGTTAACTTTATTGTTTCACCACCAATAGTTAACTGTTGCTTATATACATCAAACTGATAATTCCCAATATCATAAGTACCGTCTCCCTCGTCTTGAACTTCAATTCTTCGCAAAATAGCTTCTATCCGAAATAGTAGTTCTTCCATCACAAAAGGTTTGGTAATGTAGTCATCTGCACCTATTTTAAAACCTTCCAAAACATCATCTTTTAAGGTTTTTGCCGTTAAAAATATAATGGGAACATTTTGGTCAATACCTCTTATATCTTTTGCCAAAGTAAATCCATCCTTTTTAGGCATCATTATATCCAAAATACAAATATCAAAATGCTTTTGTTGAAAACCTTCCCATGCTTTTTCTCCATCATTAAATAGTTCAGTATCAAAGTTTTTTGCTATTAAATATTGAGAAAGCAAGGAACCTAAATTTATATCGTCCTCGGCTAATAAAATACGTGCTTTATTTTTCATTGTTATAATAGGATTAGCTTTAAAATATAATGTTAAATAAATTTTTATCTAAATTAAGTAATTGCAAACAAATACAAAAAATATAAACACTTAATTCAGTTGCTTGCGATATAAAAACAAACAATAAAAATTACTTTTACGAACAAATATAATTCAAATACTCTAAATTTTATAATAAATTAAAGAACATTTAAAATTAAAATAAACATTATTCATAACAAGTTTTATATTTGTAGTCTTTAAATTTTAAACATAATCTTATGAATTCTGATATTAAAACCATTATAGATAACACTAAAAACACTGACTTAAAGAATATTGCCATAAAAGTTCAGAATAATGAACGAATAACAGAAAATGAAGGAATATTGCTTTTCGAAAAAGCCGATTTAGGTTTTTTGGGTGCTTTAGCTAATTTTATTCGTGTTAAAAAACATGGAGATAAAACTTTTTTTAACCGTAATTTTCATATCGAACCTACCAATATTTGTATTTATAACTGCAAATTCTGTTCTTATGTCCGAAAAATAGGGCAAGAAGGTGCATGGGAATATAATTTGGAACAAATTTTAGACATTGTTCGCTCTTATAAAGATAAAAGTGTTACCGAAGTTCATATTGTCGGAGGCGTGCATCCACACCGAGATTTGCATTATTACGGCAATATGATTCAAGAAATTAAAAAAATAATTCCCGAAATTCATGTAAAAGCATTTACTGCTGTTGAACTGGATTTTATGATAAAAAAAGCACGTTTATCGATTAAAGAAGGATTGATAAAATTAAAAGAATATGGTTTAGACTCGATACCCGGTGGAGGAGCTGAAATTTTTAATGAAAAAATCCGTGCCGAAGTTTGCGATGAAAAATCTTCATCCGAATTATGGCTCAACATACATAAAACCGCTCATGAAGTAGGAATACCTTCAAATGCAACCATACTCTATGGACATATTGAAACATATACCGACCGTATAGACCATATGAAACGCCTACGCGATTTACAAGACGAAACCGGAGGCTTTAACACTTATATTCCGTTAAAATTCAGAAAAGAAAATAACCGTTTATCATATATTGGAGAAGTAAACACCATTGAAGATTTAAAAAATTATGCCGTTTCGCGTATCTTTTTAGATAATTTTGACCACATAAAAGCCTATTGGCCCATGATTGGTAAAGCTACTGCACAACTTTCTCTTTCCTATGGTGTAGATGATATTGACGGAACCATTGACGACAGTACAAAAATATATTCAATGGCGGGTGCAGAAGATACATCGCCCACTATGAGTTCCGATGAATTAGTAGCACTGATAAAAGAAGTTAAACGTATTCCGGTTGAACGCGATACAGTTTACAATGTGGTGAAAGAATATAATTAATCCTTAAACCCGAGAGCCATATAGGTAACGAAAAGCCCAAAGCCTTTCCTCCATTGAACGGATAGGCTTTGGGCTTTGCAATAGAATATCTTTTAAAGGTTAAGGATTATAATCATGATTAAACATTTTATTTTTTTTACAAAAAAACAAAGTTTATAAAACATTGATAATAAAACCTGTAAAAATTTAATATAAATTTAAATTAAAAGTACATTCAAAACAAGCAACATATTTTACTTTTAGAGCGTCTAAAGGGTAGAAATATTTTGCATAGAATTTCATAAACCTGCAAACACAAACCTGCATTAGTTATAAAATTAGTATTATTTTTGTATATTGCTATAAAACACGTTTAGTTTTAAGTGCTTTTGGGGAATGTACAGTTAAACATTTTTCACCTAAATTCAGTGATTATTTTTCCGCAGAGGCGGAATAAGCTATACTATTGATAAAATAATTAAATAATACACAATGAATAAGATTATCATTTTATTAACATTTACACTTTTATCTTTTTCTTCTTTTGCTCAAAACACTGGTGACTTTCGCTCCCGGCAAAACGGAAACTGGGACGATTTTAACTCATGGCAAACCTATGATGGAACGCAATGGGTAAATGCCACTACAGGACAAATCCCTTCAAGTACAACAACCCTGACTACGGTTCAGGCAAATCATACCCTGTCTGTAAATACCGCAACAGCCGAATGCGGCAATCTAAGCATTGAAGCTAACGGAAGTCTGCAAACAGCAGCAGGAACCACCAACCAAATTAGTGTTTATGGAGATTTAACCAATAACGGCAATCTTGATTTTTATATAGGAAGCGATGCAACAACATTGGTGTTTGCAGGAACCGGAGATGCTAATTTTTCGTGCGGAAACAACAATACGGATATTTATGAAATAAATATCAATAAAGATCTTCGTTCATCCGTTGTAACACTAACAAGTAGTGGTAATTTCTTAGTTCAGGGACAAAATTCATCGGCACCTCAGTTTTTAACGCTTACAACGGGAACCTTTCACATTGCAGGAACTTTTACATTAAGTTCACAAACATTTATAGGAAACAGTAATCTTACATTAAGTAATACAGCCGGTTTTTGGCTGGATAATCCTAATTATACGATTGAAGGACGTGGTGGAAACATTACAACAAACGGATACACCCGAATAACTGACGGAACATTTAATGTAGGACCCAATCAGGACAATGGTTTTGCATTAGATAATGATTTGGCAGTCTTTATTATGGAAGGCGGTACGATGAATATACAAGGATTCTTTCATTCCGGTGGAGGCGACACTATTTCCTATAACCAATCGGGAGGAACGATAAATGTTGCTCTGCAACAAGTAACCGTTGCATACAGGTATTGCTTTCGGATTGATGACCCGGGAGCACTCTTTACTATGAGCGGAGGAACCATCAACATTGTACAAACAAATACAGCAGAAAGAGAATACAGTGTGGATTCTGATATTGCAAACAGAAATATTACCGGCGGAACATTGAATATTGGTACTGACGCAACCTCAGGAGACTTTAATTTTGAAATCCAAAACTCAATGCCTAACACAGTTATTCATACTAATGCAACTGCTATTGTGCGAGGTAGTATATACAATTATGGAGATTTAACCGTAAACGGTATTTTTACCTATAGGGATGCTGCAAATAACGTTTATATATACAATAATCTAACAATTAATAGCGGAGCAACTTTTCAAGTTTACCAAGCTGCAACGGCTAACCGTACTCAAAGAGTTTATTTATATGGTAATTTAACAGTAGATGGTGATTTAGACGGATACCACGATAATGCAGGTAATGAAGCAAGATTATTTATGGAATTTAACGGAACTTCTAATGTAACACTTAGCGGAACCGGAGCTTTATGCGAGTTTTATGATTTGCGTGTAAACAAAGGAACGGACATGACAGCTCAAGTAGATATTCAAAGAGCCATTACCATTGATCAAGCAGATTCCAATGATGGAAATCGATTATATGTAGCAAACGGAGCCTTGAAATTTTCCGGAACAGAAACGACCAACTTAATTCCTTACTATAACGGGCAAGCACTTACAAGCACAACAGGAAAATTTTGGATGAATAATCCCAATTTAAGTATAAGCTGGGCAAATACAGGAAATGCAACTTCAAACGGCGAATTTGTTTTAGATGCAGGCTCTTTTGCCAGTGGTGGCAACTTTATCATTCAGCAAACATCAACTGCAAATAATCAAATCAACGGAGGAACATTTACAGCTCCGGGTATTTTTGATATGGAACAAGATTTATTAATTTCCGGAGGAAATGTTACTGTGGACAGTAGTTTTTTTATGGATGGCAATGGTGATGCAGAAACCGGAGATTTAAGCATGACCGGCGGAACACTCACTATTGGTAACGGAGACGACCTTTTCCAGGCTACCGGTAATACAGGTGATACGGGTGAAGGTGGAAGTTTGACCTTATCAAACGGAACAATATATGTTTACGGACGTGTTGATTTTCAAGACGGTACAGGCACAGAAGTTACTAAATTTACCATGTCCGGCGGAAATATTTATGTAGATCCTCAACGGGCAGACGCAGGGGGAAATAATGCAGCAGCCGGTACAGTTTTCAATCTTCCTGCAAATACCCCGGTTAATTTTACCGGAGGTACGGTTACCATTATCGATCCTAATATAAACAATAATGATTGGTACGATGAAGAGTTATATGTACAAAACAATGGAATAGCTGCAAAAAACTTTATTGGTTCAACTTTTATCTTTGGTGATGGAAATTCTACTACAGCAGGTTATCCGGGGCACGGTTTTTCATTTAGAACAGACGATGCTCCCGTTGATTATGGAAACATTATTATTAATAACCCCAATGCGGTAACAAACGACCGTATTGTTCATATTTATGATCAAGACCTGTCAATACAAAACCTTACCCTGACAGATGGATATCTGGACTTAAACGATAGGAATACAGGAACCATTTTAACCGTTTATGGAGATTTAATAAATAATGGTGAAATTCAGGCAACAGATGTTGATTGTCAACTGATTTTTGCAGGAAACAGTGCACAATCTTATTCAGGAACAGGTATCTTTACAGCACAACTTGATGAACTTACTTTTAACAACAGTTCTTCAACAGGTGTTACGCTAAATGCAGATTTGGGGGGCACATGGGTAAACCTTAACGACGGGCATGTTTATACTTCATCATCAAACTATCTTACAGTTTACGGAACTGCACAAGCTAATTTAACAGGTGGTTCTTCAACAAATTATGTACAAGGCAATTTGCGAAGGGCAATCCCTAATAATGCAAGTGGTACAGATTATAATTTCCCTATTGGAAAAAACAATTACCGTTTACTTGAAATGCTGGGAATTACTACAAGTGGTACAGATACCGGATTTATTGCTGCAAATGTATTTGAAGGGGTAAATATGAGTGGATTAACTGGAGGAACCGGATTAGCAAACCCAACAGTTGCAGAAGATATTTATTGGCAAATTACACCTGCCATGAAAAATGTGAGTTTAGATGCTGTATCATCTATTCGTTTGACTTATTCAGACCCGGCAACAACACCTCCAAGAACAATTGCCCAAAGCAACAACAATATAAATGGAGCTTATAATTCAATAGGAAGGGTTGTGGGGAGCGGAACTTTACAATCTGAAAGTTTTGACCTTACAGGTATTAATCCTTCGGGTGATGCCTATGTAATTATTTCAGAGGTTGAGCCTCTTAGAGGAACCTACACAGTTGGAGCAAGTGGTGATTATCTAAACTTAACGGCTGTTGCAGATGAGTTGCGCCAAAAATTTGTTGATGATAATGTATATTTTGAGCTGCTGGCAGATTATGATGCCACTACTGAAACTATTCCAATTGTATTTGATAAATTAATGCTGACAGACCCTTCTTATACTGTTACTATTCGTCCACAATCAGGAGTAAGCGGAACAACTACCGAGCGAGATGGTAATACTGCAAACGAAGCCTTAATCTTTATTGATAATATTCATAATTTAACCTTTGATGGTCGCCCGGGAGGCTCGGGTACAGCTGATTGGGTAATTTCTAATACTTTAGCAACAAGCCCAGGACCTGTTTTTGAATTTAGAAACGATGCCAATGCCGACACTTTATCTTATTTAACATTAAAATCAGATAATCAAAGCCTTACAAGTGGTGTAATACTAGTTGGTACAAGCTCTGGAACAAACGGAAATGATAACAATGTCATTCAATATTGCAACATTACCGGCTATGCTTCAAATCCAATAATTGGTATTTACTCAGTTGGAACAGCAGGTGCAACCAACGATAATAATAAAATAGATAACTGTTCTATTTACGATTTTTTCAGTGCAACAGAAGATCCCAAAGGTATCTATCTTGGACTTAATACTTCAAACTGGACAATTTCTAATAATAAAATATATCAAACAAGCAGTCGTTCATTTACCGAAGACCAAATATATTACGGAATTCATATTGAGAACACCGCAGCAAGCTATTCACTTGACGGAAACACAATTGGCTTTGGTGCGTCCGATGGCACTGGAAGCACGACCCTTGATGGTGCAGCATCGCGCTTTGCCGGAATTTGGTTAAATGTAGGTACTGCTACCGCAACCACTGTACAAAATAATACAATTTCAGGTATTTCGTTCACCAGTAATTATAATGGGAATACTGCTAACGGTGTATTTTCCGGAATTTACATACAAGACGGCAGCGTAAATATTGGAACAAACGGTAATCCTAATACTATTGGAAGCAACTCTGCCGCTGATGCTATCAGTATAACTCACGAAAGTGGGGCTTATTCCTACGGAATAAAATCATTAAGTAATGATGTAGTAAATATTTCATATAATAATATTGGTGGAATTACCACTAAAGGAATAGCCGCCGATGATATTCTGTACCTGAGAGGTATTTTTACAAATTCAGGAACGGTAACTATTTCCAATAATACAATTGGAAGCACAACAATTGCCAACAGTATTAAGATGGGTATTAACGGAACCACTACTGCCAACACCCATTTTTATGGTATTTATAATACAACCGGAACAACAGCAAATATCTCGAACAATACCATTGCAAATATTGTTACTTACGGACCGGGCACAGGAGGTATTACTATAGGTATATACAGCGATGATGGTGTAAATACCATCTCAGGAAACAGTATCTACAATATAGCATCATATTCACGAAGAGCAGGCACTCCTTATTCACCAACAATAGCAGGTATTCGTAAAACATCAACAGATGCGGGACAAATTATTTCTGCAAATATTATTCATTCTTTAAGTAGCGAATATGTATCAACCGGTGCTGATATTACGATTACAGGTATTGCACTCCGTTCTGATTTAACAACACAGGACGAAATAAAACAAAACTTTGTCCATAGTTTTAATTCTGGAGCTACCGATTTAATCTACACAGGAATTCATGTAGAAACCGGAACATCACTTATTCACAACAATATGGTACGTTTGGGAATTAATGCTGCCGGTAATTCTGTAACCGAACCTTTACGAATATATGGTATCACAAATAATGCCGATAGCCCGGCGGATATATATTACAATAGTGTGTACATTGGAGGAACAGGCGTTACCAATCAAGTGGACAGAAACTCATATGCCTTCTTTAACTTGCAAGCCCAAATTACCAATGTAAAAAATAATATTTTTATTAATGAACGCTCAAACAGTAGCGGAACAGACAGTAAGCATTATGCGCTATTTTTAACTTATAAAGACAATGTTATCATTGACTATAATATTTATAATGCAACAGGCACGGGCACCATACTTTCAGGCTTAGATAATAATGATTTCACCACTTTGCAAGCTCATCGTGCCTATTTTACAAACCCGCAAGACATGCATACAGGTATTGGTAGTCCCAATTTTACAAATGCAACAGGCGATGCAACGGTTGTAGATTTACACCTTACAGGAAATACTCCTGCCTATCAAACA
>JAKIUH010000071.1 GCA_021647685.1 Bacteroidales bacterium | reverse complement strand
GGCAGCTTATGAAAAAGCACAAGCAATTCGAGCTAATGCAGGTTTTGATTTATTTATCAATTATATGTATCAAGACATAAATATCTATCAAAATACCATAAACATTCTTACCAATGACTTTACAAGCCCATTATCACCGCTTGCTCCAATTACCTACAAATTTCGTATTATCGACACTTTAGACGTGAACGGTTATGATTGCATTGAGTTGGCTTTTCAACCACGCAATAAACTTGATTTTGCATTTGTAGGAGAAATGTTTGTTTCAAACGATGAACGCTATGCCGTTATTAAAGTAAAAATGAAAGTAAGTGATGAAATTAATTTGAATTTTGTAAACGATTTGGAAATTCGTCAAGAATTTGATTTGCGCGACAGTATTTGGTTGTTAAGTAAAGATAAAATTACCATTGATTTTAATGTTGGGAACAAAAATACCGGATTATTTGGTAAAAAAACAGTTGAATATGGACACTTTACATTCAACAAACCTGCTCCTGATAGCATATATTCTGATATTGAAAATACAGTTTATGCTGATAATTATTTAGAACGCAATGAAGAATTTTGGGAAAAAAACAGACTAAGTGAATTAAGTAAGCAAGAACAAAATATTTATATAATGACAGACAGCATACAAAACATTCCTATATTTAAAACCACAATGGATATTGTCATGTTGTTTTGGGAGGCATACTGGAATTTTGACTGGTTGGATTTAGGACCTATCAGCACATTTATCTCGTTTAATGAAGTAGAAGGTACAAAACTTAAACTTGGCGGACAAACAAGTGATAAATTTAGTAAAACATTACGTTTTGCAGGATATGGTATTTACGAACTAAAAGACAAAAAATTCAAATACTCGGCAAGCCTTCAATATTCGCTTAACGAAAATTCATTAAGAAGGCAACCGCTGCATTATATAAAAGGAAAATACGAAAAAGACACAAAGTTCCCGGGCATGGATTTAATGTTTGCCAATGAAGGTAATTTGTTTTTATCGTTTAAACGGGGCATAGCCGACAAGCTACTTTATTATGAGCTCTATGAGATAGAGCATTTTAAAGATTGGCGCAACGGTTTTTCAACCCAAATTAAGTTTCGTCATATTACGCAGCATCCGGGAGGAAGTTTGCAATTTAATTACAATGATTATTCATCTGATGGGATTAGTCTAAATGAAATTGAAAGCTCTATACGCTTTGCCCCCAACGAAAAATATTATTTTGGAATGAGCTATCGCACACCGGTAACAACAAAATATCCTGTCATTCAGCTCAACTATACACAAGGTTTTAAAGGATTTTGGAATGGCGATTATACATACAGTAAATTATCTTTAAATTTTTATAAACGCATATATACCAACCCGTTAGGCTTTACTAACTTTGAACTCGAAGCAGGTAAAGTCCTTACCGGTGGTATTCCTTTTCCAATGCTTTTTATACATCGAGCCAATCAAACTTATTCTTACGAAAGCCGTTCTTTTAATTTAATGAATTTTTTAGAATTTGTAAGCGATGAATTTGTTGCCGTTTATGCAGAACACCATTTTTACGGTTTCTTTTTTAATAAAATACCTTTGTTTAAACGTTTAAAATGGCGCGAAGTTGTTTCGTTTAAGGGCATTTATGGGAAAATTACCGATAAAAACAATCCGGAAATCATGCAAGATTTGATGTTGTTTCCAACTGACTCACTAGGAAACACGACTACTTTTAGTTTACAAGAAAAACCTTATATGGAAGTAGGTGTGGGTATTGAAAATATTTTTAAATTTTTCAGACTTGATTACGTCCAAAGGTTAACTTACTTAAATAATCCCAATGTTGATGATTGGGGCATTCGTATGAGTTTAAAGTTTGATTTTTAAGAATTATTTCAGTAAATCTTTCAACTTCTCGGCATATTCATTTAACTGTTCAATATTAATCGCAAGATTACCTGCAATTGCAGCATTATTTTGAGCTTCTATATTAACTTCGGTTATCGCTTTATTAATACTACTGACATTTGCTGTTTGTTCGCCTAATGCGTCAGATATTTGAATGGTAAAATCAGTAGATTTTTTGATTTCACTCATTATTTGGTTTATGTATTCATTTGCTTTATCAGATATAGCAATACTTTCATTTACCAGACTAATAATATCCTTAGCGGCACTGTGACTATGTTCTGCCAATTTTTTTACTTCAGATGCTACCACCGAAAATCCTTTACCGGCACGACCTGCACGTGCAGCTTCAATGGATGCATTTAGTGCCAAAAGATTTGTTTGCCTGGCAATTTCATTTATAACATCAATGCGTTTAAAAATATCTTGGGTTGCCGAAACAACACGCTGAATAGACTGGGCACTTCTTTTTGAAAATTTCTCGGTTTTTTTTGCAATTTCAGCAGATTGTTTTGCATTATTGGCATTTTGATTGAGCGATTCGCCAAACTCCTCAATTACAGAAAAAACTTCTTCTACACTTGATGCTTGATTATTGGCACCATCCGATAAAGTATTGATAGATTCTTTAACCTGCTCGGAAAGATTTTCCAAAATTGTTGTGGTTTCCTTAATGGCATCAATAATGTGGCTAAGCCTTTTATTTTGCTCTTTATTTTTTGAGTTCTCTTTCATTGCTTGCTCTAAGGCATCGTCTGAAAATTTTTTACCTAGATAAAGCAATACAGTCATAAAAACTAAGGAAAACGAAACACTTACAACAGCAATTGAAGCATAGTCAGAATGACCAAGTTTATGAGTAATATTGTAATAATACAGAAAATTTCCTAATAAAATGATTGTTCCGTTAAGGATTAAAACATAACGGTGAGTAAACAACATACTAAACCCTAAATATGCAAACAGTAAAAAAAATGATTGAGCATATGCCGAACCTAATAATTTTTCATCTAAAAAATAATTTGAAAGTGCTACAAGTAAAATACTCACCGCAATCGTGAAAAAATTTGCAGCTGTTTTGTAATTATATTTCTTCAATAAGAAAAAAGAAATCAATACAAAAAAAACTACAAAATATACGCCCAATTGTCTTTTAAGTTCAAATTCACCTTAAAGTGTATAAACAACAGCAAAAAGAACATTAAGTACAAGCAAATAGATATTTACCCAAACAAGTGTTCGTGATTTTCTGTTCTCAATTTCAATATTGCTCTTTGTATAAAAATAATCCGTAAATTTCACGATATTTACATTTAGTTAAATCGCATAAAAATAATCATTTAAAAAGATTTAACAAAATTAAAAAATATCGCAATCCTTTTTACCTTAAATCTGCAAACTATATTTTAATAAAAATCTTTTTCCGGTACATTATCCACCCCACAAAACCAAACAATGCCACATGAAATAATGCAAAAAGCAATGAACCATTCATATTTCCGGCAATACTAACAAAAACTTTTTTATACAGCCATGAATACATAGTAATCCCCTCAATATGGATTCCTAAATAAGTAATTACCAAAACAATGGACATTACATAAATAAACAAAGGATTCATTCCAAACCATAATAAAGGCTGCACCCATTTTTTAAATCCTTTTATATCAATTATCCAAATAAAAAAGGATAAAAATATTTGAGCCAAACCGGCAGTATATAAAACATAGGAACTTGTCCACAATTTTTTATTAATCGGGAAAAACTCATTCCAAATTAAGCCTGCGATAACCAACACAATACCAAAACCAAACATTTGCAACACCATTTTATTTCGGTTATTTTTCATTTGGTCAATAAAATTTCCGGTTAAATAACCGATAACTACCGTTACGATAGCCGGCAAGGTACTTAGCAAACCTTCAGGGTCAAAAGGAATACCTTCTCCTTTGTACAAGAAACGGGCACCTATAATTTTCAAATCTATAGTTCGTACAATATTTGTTTCCAATGCATAAGGATGCGCACCTCCAAAAAACCAAAGTATAAACCAATAAGCCAGTAAAATAAAAGCACTGCTAATGATTATATTCCTTTTTTTCATGCTTAAAACCAAAAAAGATGCAAAACCATAAGCTAAGGCAATACGTTGCAACACCCCCATTACTCTAAAATGTGAATTATCACGCAACAGCATTGAATACAGTTTCATTGCCGTACCGATTAAGAAAATAATAAGGGTTCGTTTGATTATTTTGCGAACGGCTTTTGAACTTAATTGATGATTAAAACTTTTAAACGAGAACCACATTGCCGTTCCCACAATAAATAAAAAGAAAGGAAATACTAAATCCGTAGGAGTACATCCATGCCATTTTGCATGATCAAGCGGTGGATAAACATAGGCCCAACTTCCGGGTGTATTTACCAATATCATCATAGCTACCGTTAAGCCACGAAAAGCATCCAGTGCCCCTATTCTTTTTGAAGTTTCCATAAAAGTAGTTAGTTTAGCTTAGAAAATTTAAAATTAAGTATTTTTTTAAAATAATAAAAGGATGTATGATGTATTTTTTTAATAGCAGCAAATAAAATTTTAAAAATTAACTATATTTGTCGTACATATTTATAAACCCATTTACATATGATTTACCGGACATATAAAATATTGATGCTTTTCTTTATTGTTAGCATATTATTCACATGCAAAACAGATGAAAAAAATTTATCGGTACAAAAAGAAACCGTTCCTTTTGATTGGAAAGCAGCAAATATCTACTTTTTACTCACTGACAGGTTTTATAATGGAAATTCTGAAAATGATATAAATTTTAATCGTACAAAACCCACTGAAAAATTACGCGGTTTTATGGGTGGAGATGTTCGTGGTATTATCCAAAAGATAAACGATGGCTATTTTGACCATTTAGGAATTAATGCAATTTGGCTTTCGCCGATTTTTGAGCAAATTCATGCCACTGTTAATGAAGGAAGCGGAAATACTTATGCTTTTCATGGATATTGGATACGCGACTGGACAAGCCTTGAACCCAATTTTGCTACGGAAAAAGATTTGAAAGAACTTATAGAACTTGCTCATAAACACAATATTAGGATACTTTTTGATGTAGTGATAAACCATACGGGACCGGTTACCCCCAAAGACCCTGTTTGGCCTCCAGATTGGTTTAGAACAAAACCACAATGTACCTATGATGATTATAAACATACTGTTGAATGCACCTTAGTAAAAAATCTTCCCGATATAAAAACCGAAAGCAACGAAAATGTAGATTTGCCTGCCGCACTTATTGAAAAATGGAAAAAGGAAGGTCGTTACGAAAAAGAAATGAAAGAATTGGATAATTTTTTTGCGACCACAGGCTATCCGCGTGCACCCAGGTTTTATATTATTAAGTGGCTAACCGATTTGATACGTAAATACGGTATTGACGGTTACCGCATAGACACTGCCAAACACGTTGAAGAATCAGTATGGGACGAATTACGTAAAGAAGCCATTAAAGCCTTTGCCGATTGGAAAAAACATAACCCTGATAAAGTTATAGACAGTTCCGGCTTTTTTATGCTTGGCGAAGTTTATGGCTATGGAATTTCATCAAAACAGATTTATAATTTCCCCGACAGGAAAGTAAACTATTTTAAACATGGTTTTGATGCTTTAATCAATTTTGAGTTCCGTTGGAGTGCCGAAAAAAATTATGAAGACTTGTTTTCTTATTATTCAAACATCTTAAATACTGATTTAAAAGACTATGGAATTGTAAATTATATGAGCTCGCACGATGACGGGAACCCTTTTGATAAAAACCGCAAAAAACCTTTTGAAACAGCTACCAAATTACTGTTAAGTCCCGGTGCCACACAAATTTATTACGGCGATGAGACAGCCCGTTCATTAAATATTCAAGGAGCAAAAGGCGATGCTAAATTGCGCTCATTTATGAATTGGGAGGATCTAAAAAATCCTGAAACACAAAAAATATTAAAACACTGGCAAAAATTAGGAGTTTTCAGGAAAGAGCATCCGGCTGTGGGTGCAGGTGTGCATCAAATGATTTCAGAAAATCCTTATATTTTTACACGGATTTATTCTAAAAATAATTTTACAGATAAACTGTTAATAGGTATTGATTTACCTAAAGGTAAAAAAACAATAGATATAAATAACTTTTATAAAAATGGAACAGTACTTTTTGATTATTATTCGAGTAAAACTACTATTGTCAAAGATAATAAAGTACACATTGAAACCCCTTTTAATATAGTTTTATTAGCCGATTATGTTACCAAATAAATTTACAAATACGATAACATTTATAATAATAGTGATAAACTACAGTAAAATATTAATAAAATAACAAAAACAAATGAAAAAATTATTTCTATTTATCCTTTCTCTGTCAATACTTATATCTTGTGAAAACAAGCAAGTTGAAAAAACTGAATTAATTATTCAAAGAGTTAAAAATAAATATGTACCCGATAGTCGCGACCACATTTTTAGTATAAATATTGCAAAAAATAATGGAAAAATAGTACTTAAAGGATATACGAATTATCCAATTGTAAAAAAAGCAATTGATTCTTTAATGAAAAAGGAAAGAGTTTCCTATGAAGATTCAATAAAACTACTGCCGGACAATAGTTTAGCCGGAAAAACAAAAGCATTGGTGCGTTTATCGGTTGCCAATTTACGCAGTCAACCAATCATTAAAAGTGAATTAATCAGTCAAGCACTGATGGGTGATAAATTAAATTTATTTATGAAATCAGGTAGTTGGTATCTTGTACAAACACCTGATAATTATTATGGCTGGATGTATGCTCCTGCACTTACTCAATTATCCGGTGATGAAATAAAAAGCTGGCAACAAAGTGAAAAACTTATTGTAACAGAAATTTATGCCCATGTTTATGAAAAACCCGATATTAGTTCGCAAAAAATTAGTGACATAGTAATAGGTAATTTATTAAAACAGATTTCCGAAAAAGATGATTTCTACGAAGTAGAATTACCCGATGGCAGAAAAGCTTTCGTTAAAAAATTATCTGTTGAAAATTATGAACAGTGGAAAGCTTCACGAAATGCAACCCCTGGAAATATTGTGGCTACTGCCAAACAGTTTTTGGGAGTTCCCTATATGTGGGGTGGCACATCTGCAAAACAATTAGATTGTAGCGGATTTACACAAACCGTATATGAATTAAACGGTATCCAACTCCCTCGCGATGCATCGCAACAGGTTAAATTAGGAATAGAAATTGATACAATCAATCATTTTTCACATTTACAAAAAGGAGATTTACTGTTTTTCGGAAAAAAAGCCACAAAAAATACCAAAGAAAAAGTAATTCATGTTACCATTTATATTGGCGATACCGAATTTATTCATGCAGCAGGATTGGTAAAAATAAACAGTTTAGACCCTGCACGTGAAAATTTTAGTGCTTATAGAAAAGGCAGTTTTTTAAGAGCAAAACGCATTCTTACAAATGAGTAATTATGGAAACCGGTTTTTTTGAAAAAGTTTATGATATAGTCCGGCAAATTCCATATGGAAGAGTTACTACCTATGGTATTATTGCAGCACATATCGGTTCGCCACAGGCTGCTCGTATGGTGGGCTGGGCTCTGAACAAATCTGCCGGCGAAAAAGAATTTATTCCGGCACACAGAGTTGTTAATCGTAAGGGTTTACTTACGGGAAAGCACTATTTTGCCAACGAAAATACCATGAAAGAAATGTTGGAAAGCGAAGGCATCAAAATTATTGATAATCAAATTCAGAATTTTAAAGACCTACTTTGGCATCCCGATAGTTATTAAACTTTTAAGATCATCTTGCCTAACCGCTAATATGCTAAATGTCTTTAAACCTTAAGTTTATCCTTTAAACAATACACCTTATCCTCAAAATAATAGCTTTTATGTAAAAAAAAGTTAAATTCTTGTACGGTATCTATTTCTTTTTACCTTTGCAGCCGTTTTTTGCTTAAAATTTAGCAGCAAAACAATTAATGTACTTATAATCAATGTTATATCGGGATTTTTATTCTTGATTTTTGTTTATTAAGTACCATGTCGAACCAAATTTATTTATATGAAACAAAGTTTACACCTTATTTTAGTAACGGAACTGGTTGTTTTATTAAACATGTCGGGAATTACTATTCCTAACGAAAACAAGAAAGATTCGGAAGAAAAAAAGGAAAAAAAACTTATCCCTGTTGATCATTCACGTATCAAAATTAGAAAAATTTTCAACTGGGAAGAAGAATACGAAAAAACCATTGAGTTTATAAAAAAGCATGAGGGATTTGCTAATGGTAAAGTATATGTTTGTGCCGGCGGATACAAAACCATCGGATACGGACACAAACTTTTGCCTGGCGAAAATTATACACAAATTACAGAAAAACAAGCAGATAGTTTGTTAAGAATAGACTTTAACAAAGCTCTTAAAGCCTTAGATCGCAACATTAAATTACAAGGTGCTCAACGTTTAGCTATGGCACATTTTGTTTTTGCAAAAGGGATAGGCTCATTTAACCGGAGCACTTTAAAAAAGAAAATACTAAACAAACAGCCCATTGACGATGAAATTGTTAGATGGTGCTATTATACTAATTCTAAAGGAGAAAAAGTAAAAAGTGATTATTTGCTGAAAATCAGAAAATGGGAGCTGGAAATGTACAATTTCAGACGTTCCTAAACAGAGTTTAATAATTTATTAAGAGCTGCAATAGTTGATATTGCAGCTTTTTTTATGCCAAAATATTTGTACTTCTATTCAAAAGTCATTAAGCAAAACAGATACAAAATCCCAATATTGCCCAATTACCCAAAATAGTCAAACTATTTTCACTACCTAAAAATAAAATCTGTGATAATCTGCTTAATCTGCGGATAAATAAAACACCAAAAACATAACTTCCTACATTAATAATAGACAAATCAACAACATAAATTTTTACGAAGTAAAAAGCATCTGTGATAATCTGCTTAATCTGTGGATAAAATTGAACTTTGTTAAAAGCACACAAGTCGAAAATACCAATACCGCTACAACACCACCGTTTTACTCTGTTTTATTTTGCCTATCTCAAATTTATTTCATAAATTTGAACAAATCAATAAAATGTTCAAAAAAACTCAACTTATGATTACGAATTATAAACCCGGACATAAACTTATTCAGCGAACAGTTGTAAAAACAGGTTTTCTTGCCTTAGGAAGAGCCATTGAATCAGCATCAAATTTTGAGGAGAATGTAAAAAAAGAAATTAAAGATTGGAACGATGGTTTTACTTTTACAATGAATGTTTTGCCTTACGGACCCAATCTCGCTATGCGCAAAAAAAATGGAGTTCTTAAAATGATTCGTTTAAAAAAGAACGAAACGGCTGATTTAATCGTTGAAATTAAAAACCTCAGCACAGCTTTTCGTATGATTACTACCCAAATGGGAGCACATCATGTTTTTGCACAAAACAAAATTGGTGTCAGTGGCAATATTGCTGACTCTATGCGATTTATTCGAATTGTTTACACAGTCGAAGCCTATATGTTTCCTAAAATATTGAATAAAAACATTTTAAAAAAGTCACCTAAAATGGATATGAAAAAGCATTTTAACCGCTGGCACATCTATACAAAAGGAATGATTTTAGGAAAATAAACATACAAATGAAAAACATTTATCACAAATTCATAAAATTCGGGATACCGACATTAGTTTTTATTTTAATGCTTTTTGCCGTTTTATTAGGAAAAAAATATCCGGGCGATGCTGAATTTGGTGCTTGGGGAGCAGAAGAAAGACTTATTTTTCTGCTTTCGGCTGGGCTTGCTGTTTATTTTATTGCAGCAATAATTATCATAGTTATCAAAAAAAATTATTTATACATCACGTCATGGGCACTCTCCATACTTGCGGTTATTGTTTTTCTGTTTGGATTTACCCTTTTCAATAAAATAAAACAAGATATTAGCAAAGCTAAATTTGAAAAAGACAGAATAGAAAATAAAAAAAGTTTTAAAAAACAAGAGCTTAGTCTAAAACCCCTGACAGGGTTGTATTTTTAAAATACTTAAAAAAAATAAATGTTACACAATCAATTAACAAACCCTGTCAGGGTTATTTTTCAAATATTTTACCTTTTTAGACTGGACTTAATAAAAAAACAAAATCTTTAAAATTTAAAATAGAATATTATGTTACCTAAATATTATGAATTTCAAAATCCGGTAAAAATAAATGCCGGTATGGATGCACTTGAAACCATTCCTTATGAACTTAAGCAAATGAATGCCTCACGGCCAATTATAATTACCGACAAAGGTATTACCAATGCCGGTTTACTAAAAACCGTACTGAATTCTTTTGATGATTCGGATATCACCATTGGTGTAGTTTTTGACGAAACACCTCCGGACTCATCTCTTAAAACCGTAAACAATATAGCAAAGCTATATCGCAAGCATAAATGCGATGCAATTATTGCTCTCGGTGGAGGTTCGCCAATGGATACAGCAAAAGGTGTTAATATTTTAATATCTGAAAACACAGACGACATTAGGAAATTCATGGGTGCAGACCGGTTAAAAAGTAATATGCAGCCCTTTATTGCCATTCCTACAACATCTGGAACAGGCTCGGAAGTTACCCTGGTTGCTGTAATTTACGATGAAGAAAATCAGGTAAAAATGCCTTTTACCTCATCGAAACTATTACCCGATGTAGCGGTACTTGATCCGCGTATGACTATGGATTTGCCACCAAAAATTACCGCTGCTACAGGTATGGATGCGCTCACACATGCAATTGAAGCTTACACTTGCCTGCAAAAAAACCCGATGAGCGATGCCTATGCTACAGCTGCGATAAAACTTATCGGAGAAAATTTACTAAACGTAATTAAGGACGGGAAAAACAAAGAAGCACGTTTTGCCATGGCAAATGCTTCAACAATGGCAGGAATTGCCTTTTCAAATTCAATGGTAGGTGCGGTTCATGCCATTGGGCACGCTTGCGGTGCGGTAGCACATATTCATCACGGAACGGCTATGGCTATCTTATTACCTTACGTGATGGAATTTAATAATGATGTGTTGGGCGATTTGTATGCCGAATTAATTTTGCCTTTGGCAGGTGCTGATATTTATGCAGCAACAGGCGCAAGTAAACGCAGTCAAAAATTTATTGGTCTGGTAAAATCAATGAACCAAAAAATCAATGAATTATGTAAAATGCCCATTCGTCTGTCCGAAGCTGGATTAAAAAAAGAACAATTTGAACAAGTAGCAGAAACAGCCTTAAACGATGGTGCAATGCTACCAAATCCCAAAGAATTAAGTAAAAATGATGTTTTGGAGGTTTTAGAAAGAGCGTTTTAAAATATTATGCCCGCAGATTACACAAATAAAAGTAAAGCACATAACAATTTAATACCTAAGAACTATTAACGGCAAAATATGCGAATAAGGTTGATTTGTTCAATTTTTAAAATAGCAGTAAGATTGATTAAACTCACATAAAACCTTATTAATAAATAAACTAACTAAAGAATAAGCTCATGAAGAAAATTATAGGAACAAGCAACAGATTATTAGAAATAGATTTAAGCAAACAAAACATAAAAGTTACAAAAATCGACACAAAAGACCGTGAACTGTACCTTGGCGGTAAAGGTTTAGGCTTAAAAATACTATATGACCGAATGAAACCCGGCATTGACCCACTAAGCGAAGACAATATAATTGCTTTTATGATGGGCGTATTTATTGGCACCGGAGCACCTTGTACCGGTCGATGGGATGCAGTCACCAAATCACCTTTAACAGGAATTATGGTAAGTTCATCTTGTGGAGGACCGTTTGGTACGGCACTAAAAACTGCCGGTTACGATGGTATGTTGCTTTCGGGCAAAGCCGATAAGCCGGTATATATACGTATTGACGATAAAGGAGCAAGTATAGAAGATGCTTCGGAGCTTTGGGGGAAAGACACCGATGAAACCCAAGAATATTTTAATCTTTCACGAAAAGACGGGGCTATGGTAATAGGTCTTGCCGGTGAAAATTTGGTGAAATATGCAAATGTAAAATCAGGACACCGGTTTCTCGGGCGCGGCGGAATAGGTGCCGTTTTGGGTTCAAAAAATGTTAAAGCCGTAGTTGCTTTTGGCGGACAGTATAAAATTATTCCTAAAAACGAAGAAGATTTTAAAAAACTCCGTAAAAAAGCCAATAAATTCATTAACAATAATCACATGACTGCCGATGCCTATCGGAACTACGGAACTGCTTCGCATGTAAATGCATGTAATAAATCAGGAATATTACCCGTAAATAATTTTCAAGACGGCAGCAGTGATAAAGCCTTACAGATTTCAGGAGAAATGTATCGTGTAAAACACAACAGCAAATTCAGTTCATGTCAAAGTTGCACCATATTGTGCGGACATAAAGGAACTTTCGAAGGAGAAAAAATCTTGCAGTTTCCTGAATACGAAACCGTTGGATTAATGGGCTCTAACCTTGGAAATTTTGATACACAATATCTTGCCGAGTGGAACGAGCTGTGTGGAAAATACGGATTAGATACTATTTCAACCGGCACCACACTTTCTTATGTTATGGAAGCAACTGAAAAAGGCTTAATGAAAACCGGTTTAAAATTCGGAAAGCAAGAAAACATTGCCGAGATAATTGAACAAATAGCTACACGCAAAGGAATAGGCGATGAAATTGCTAATGGCAGCCGTTGGTTATCCGAAAAATACGGAGGCGAAGAATTTGCCATGCACGTTAAAGGTATGGAAATGTCAGCTTATGACCCGCGTGGAGCATGGGGACAAGGTTTAAGCTATGCAGTGGCAAACCGTGGAGCATGTCATCTTTCTGCGCCGGTTTTTAGTTTAGAAGGAATTATGCATTACTTAAATCCGTACACTACCAAATATAAAGTCAAATTTGTCGATTATTTCGAAGACATGTTTGCAGCGGTTAATTCGCTTCATACCTGCCAGTTCACTTCCTACGCTTATATGTTAGAGCCATTTATTGCTAAAACCACACCCAAAAAAATGCTGGGTTTTATGATGCAGAATGCCGCTGAATTAGCTCTTGGCTTAATGGATGTATCCGTATATAGCGATTTATACCAAGCTATTACAGGCATAGAACTCTCACAAAAGCAAATGTTTC
>JAKIUH010000070.1 GCA_021647685.1 Bacteroidales bacterium | reverse complement strand
AACTTTGAACAACATTACTTTTGAATCTAATTCTGCAGATTTGAATGAAAGTTCTTATACCGAACTGGACAGGGTTGTGAAATTAATGACGGATAATCCCGGAATTAAAATTGAAATTTCGGCACACACGGATAATGTAGGCTCCGATGCTTATAATTTGAGATTATCTAAACGGAGGGCTCAATCGGTAGTGCAGTATTTACTTGATGCAGGTATCGACCAAAATCGTTTGATATCTAAAGGATACGGAGAGTCAAAGCCTTTAGTACCTAACGATTCGGACGAGCACAAAGCAATGAATCGCAGGGTAGAGTTAAAAATTCTGAAAGTAGAAAACAATTAATTTGGAAATTCATAACACAATGCAAAAAAAATATCACCTATTAATATTAATACTTTTAGTTTTTGGGCTTATTAATTCAAATTTATTTGCCCAAAGAAATTTAAAATACAAAGATGTTTTTAGAACTGTTACAGATAAAAGCAAAGAAGAAGCATATTCTACTTTGTTAATTTATCAAAAACAAGATCCATATTTTCCGAATACCTACTTTCAGTTAGGTTTAATTGCACAGTATTGGTCAAAAGATTATGATGCGCTGACAAACATCAGGGATGTTAGATTATTTATTTACAATACTAATTTGTATTTTGGACTTGCCAAAGGTAAACTTACTGAAAAAGATGTTCGTAAAAATGCTGAATATTACAAAAATGTAAAAGCATTACGTGAAATTGAAAAGCCTTCTTTTGAGGATGTCAGCTTTTTTATCAGTGAGCGTATGGAGGAGAATAAAGAGTATGAAAAAAATGTAAATATTGTTACCAACTATTTTAATTCCAGTATTATTCATTATAATAACTGCATTCGGATTTTTAAAGAAATTAATGAAGAAAATCGGAAAATAAAAGATATATTTTTAACGGCTGATGATGCCTTTTTGCAAAAATTAGCTAAACTGGAAAGTTCATTTGATTCTACTATTTTTTATTTACAAAATTATCAAACGGCTATAAAAAACTATCCGATTAAGGATTATAATCAAAAATATAAGCTATATTCTATTGAAACTTTTCGTTTGCAAGGATTAACAAGCAGTAATTTTTTAAATGACGAAATACACTTATGGGATTACGGTACTTGGACAAAAAAACTTAGAGCGGTTTTGGATAAAGAGATTAAACCATTACGAAATGATATTGCAAAAGCAAACAGCAAATTGGATAAATCAATTGCTGAAATACAAAACAGCAAAATATACAAGCCTGATTTTAATATTTATACTATTGATGAAAAATTAATTAACTTAATCAGTAAATTTGATTATAACTCAATTTTAATAGCTCTTTTTAATTATAAATATGCAAAACAAAACTTTTTGGCATTTACTAAAATACCAATTAATGATGTAAAAGATACTACCAATACATACTCTTTATTGCAGAAAGCTCGATTTTATAATGAACTGATTAAGAAAAAAGAACCGGTGGATAGCTTACGGGCTGATTTGGGAAAAAGAATAAAACCGGAAAATATTAGAAAATATAAACAATTTTTTGACGATAATTATGGTGGTGAAAGTGGTTTAAGATCTTATACTCAAAATGAATCAATGTTTTTAAACAATACTATTGAAACGGCAATTAATAACTATAAAACCTTTGTTTTAAGAGATTTACTCCACATGCACAGTATTGTGGATTTACCGTATAGAAATACGCTTGTTCGTTTAAAAATTGAAAATAAAGCATTTAGTGAAGCAAATGCCGGAGAATTTATCATTACGGCTGCAAATAAAGATAATGCAGGAAATTATTATGCAGCCGGATATATTAAGCAAAAAAATCCCGGAGTTTCGGCTTTTGTGTTGAAAACAAATAAACTGGAAAGTATAGAATGGCTAAAAATATATCCTGTTAGTAAAAGTTCTGATGATTACGGCTCATTTGTTAAGGCAACAGAAACCGGCTGTGAGCTTTTAATTACTTCAATAAAAGGTGATCAAATTAAAAACAGAATTTTCCGTATCGATCAATCAGGTAAATTATTAAGCAAAAAAGAAATTTCGGTTGCCTTAATACCACGATATTTTAATTATGATGAAATTAATCAAAATTATTTAATTGCTTTTAAAGGTTCAAGTATTGATGACTATGAGAGCTTGTCCGATAATTTGGTTATTAGCCGCTACAGCGGAAATGATTTCTCGGAGGAATGGACATCTTTATTAAATGTTAAAGGAAATTTGGTAAATATATTAAAAATGAACAACTCCTATTTTGTAATTACCAATTTTACAAAATATGCAGCCGGCAGTAAAATATTGTCAAGCAAAGCAGGAGTTGAGAAATCACAAACCAACGCATTGCTTTTTGTTTTAAACGAAAAAGGAGAAATTGAAAAAACAGTTCCTTATGAATCATCAAATGCTTATTTTATTGCAAGGGCATATAAATTAAACAGTAATACCATAAATTTGTTTGGTTTTAAACAACCCTTAATTAGTATTCGTTCAGCTAAGGCAGAGAATTTTTTAAAACCTTTGTATCTGTTGATAAATGCCGATGGTACAATTTATTATGATAATTGGTAAATATTGAAGGTTTTAATATCTGCAATTTAAATATTATAAAAAACAGCATGATTATAAGTAATAAAATTGGTATCTTCATGCTCTAAAAAATACACTGATATACACTGTGAGATACATTTTTTTCATATTATTTTCTGCTTCAATCCTTTTTCCTAATTATGTTTTCGGACAAATTAAGAACAAAGGTGAGCTTTTTATCTTGAATTATTACCGAAAAGATTATAAAGCTGCCAAGCAAAATTGGGCGGTGCTGCAGGACAAATTAGGTGTGATGTATTTTGGAAATACAAGAGGTGTTTTAACCTTCGACGGACACAATTGGAAATTAATTCCTGTAAAAAATAATTCTTTGGCTCGTTCACTTGCAATTGATGCTAAGGGTAGAATTTATGTGGGTGCGCGAAAAGAGTTTGGTTTTTTGAAAGCGGACAGTTTAGGGAATGTGAATTATCACTCTTTACTTAGTAAAATTCAAGATAAACAATTTAGTTTTAAGGATATCGGGCGTATTTTTGTCATTGATAATGATGTTTATTTTATAAGTAAAGGTGCTATTTTTAAATATGCGTCGGATAATGATAGTCTGGAACTAATAAAAAATAAAAACCTTTTACAGGTATATGTTGCCGGTAAACGTATTTTTGTAAACGAAAAAAATATAGGTTTAAGTGAATATATTCATGGAAAATTTACATTATTGCCCGAAGGGCAATTACTCAAAAATAAAAGTATTAGGGCGATTATTGAATATGATGATAAATATTTAATCAGTACTCTAGAAGACGGTTTTTATATTTTTGATAATAGTAAAATTGAAAAGATTCAAACCCATACCGATGATTTTTTAAATGGAAAAAAAGTAATGGCTTGTATCCGGTTAAAAAATGGATATTTTGCAATAGGAACTTTTTCGTCGGGATTGTTAATTACGGATAAAGACTTTAAGCCAATACAGTATGTTACCACACAAAATGGACTGCAAAACAATGGTATTAGTGCAATTTATGAAGATAACCGGCAAAATATTTGGCTGAGTTTAAGTAATGGTATTTCGGAAGTTTTAAGTAGTTTGCCCATTAGTTATTATAACAAGGATTACGGACTTACAGGTACTGTTTACGGTGCAAAAGTTTTTAATAATAAACTTTATCTTGCTACATCAAAAGGTGCTTTTGAACGCAGTTTAAGTAATTATGAATCGCCAATTAATAAACTTCCTTTTAAAATGATTGGCGAACCGGCTCAGGTATTCAGTATTGATACCATGTTTACGAAAATTCTTATTGCGCACAATCTGGGAGTGAGGGTTTTGGACAATAATAAAATTAAGGATTTAAAAATTGATAAAATTCCTGTTTACACATTTTTGCGTTTGAAAAATCATCCTGATTTGGTAATTGTCGGAACACGAAGAGGTTTAATGCTTTTGCAGTTTAAACCCAAAAAAATTGCTAAGTGGAAAAAATATTCTAAAAAGAAAAACAAGGAAATTAAAGGTGAATTTGTATTTCTCAGATATATTAAAGGTGTAAACGAAAGATGCCGGCATATTTTAATTGATGAGAATAATGATATTTGGCTTGAAAATCCTGCCAAAGGTATTGCACGAATAAACCTTAATAACAAATTGGACAGTGCCGGAATTTATTGGTTTGGTCCGGGTAAGGGAATATCCAACATAAAAAACAATCATGTTTTTATTATCGATAAAAAAGTGATTGTTTCTACACCGGACGGATTATATAAATATGATGCCGGCAAAAATCGCTTTAAAAAAGATGATGATTTAAGCGAATTGTTCGATGATAATGCAAAAATAGAAGAGCTGGTTCAAGATAGTAAAGGGAATATTTGGTTTAAACAAAAACGGAAATTAAGAATTTCGGATAATGAAGAAGTTTACGAAATGGGTGTTTTACAAAAACAAACCGATGGCAGCTATTATCAAACAAAAGCACCTTTTTACAAACTTCGAAATAATGTTTATTCTATTTCGCCCATTAATGATTACGAAGTAATCATCGGGAATGAAATAGGATTTACTCATTATGATTCAAGAATTGAAAAAGACCATTATAAAACCTATTATACCATACTTAACGAAGTTAAATTCGTAGCCAATGATTCGGTTATTTTTGCTGGCACTTATATGGATTCATTAGGATATATGAGTTTACACCAGCCTGATTATTTAATTGAACAAATTCCCTATCATTTAAACGATATACGTTTTTCTTTTACTGCATTATTTTACGAAGATTTTGAAAATACACAATTCAAATTTTTTCTCGAAGGCTATGATAAAGCTTGGTCTGATTGGCGCTCGGTTAATTATAAGGAATATTCAAACTTGCAAGAAGGAGACTACACCTTTAAAGTAAAAGCAAAAAATATATACGGTGCGGAAAGTGTTACGGCTACTTACAAATTTACAATTTTACCTCCCTGGTATAGAACTATTTGGGCGCTTATTCTTTATATAATATTGGCAATTTTAATTATCTGGGGAATTGTACGTTTAAGCGTTATGCGTTTACGCCGGCAAAAAGCCTATCTGGAAATGCTGGTTCAGAAACGTACTGCCGAAATTAACCGTGCTAAAGAAGAAATTGAAGAAGCAAATAAAATGCTTCAAAAATCAAATGAGGAAATTAAAGAAAAAAATAAAAATATTACTGCCAGCATTACTTATGCAAAGAGGATACAAGAAGCCATGTTGCCCTTTAAAGAAAAAATAAGTAAATCTTTAAGCAAGTACTTTATATTGTTTAAACCGCGAGATATTGTCAGTGGTGATTTTTATTGGTTTGCCGAAAAAAACGAAAAAATTATCATCACAGCAGTAGATTGTACAGGACATGGAGTACCCGGAGCTTTTATGAGCATGATTGGCAGCGAAATCCTTACTACAATTGTAAATCAAGGCATTACTAAACCTTCGGAAATTCTTGATTTAAAAAATAAATATGTACGAAAGGCTTTAAAACAAGACCAAACCGATAATCAGGACGGTATGGACATGGCATTATGTACCATTGATAAAAAAACAAAAACGGTGGAGTATGCGGGTGCAAGAAACCCTTTGATTTATATTAAAAACGGTGAACTTTTTCATCTAAAAGCCGATAAACAAGGAATTGGCGGTAAAAAAACTGATTTAGAGAAATCTTTTACCAATCACGTAATTTCATATGCCGATACCGAAACGTATTTTTATATTTTTTCTGATGGTTTTCAAGATCAATTTGGAGGTCCTAAAAACAGAAAGTTTATGATTAAACGTATGAAAGACTTGTTTTTGGAACATCATAAAAAACCCATGAAAGAACAAGAAAAAATATACAATTACACCATTGAAAACTGGATGAAAGATGTGGAACAAACCGATGATATTATTGTTATCGGTTTTGCACTCGGTCCGGATGACGAATAAGGTTTTCTGACTATATTTCCTGTTTTTTCAAATTCTTTTATACTGCACTAATAATGAAAATTCAATATTGTTCCGATTTACATTTGGAGTTTCCGGAAAACAAACAATTTCTTAAAAAAAATCCTATTCCCGCGGTGGGTGAAGTTTTAATCCTAGCGGGTGATATTGTTTTATTTTCTAAAATGCATGAACATAGTGATTTTTTTGATTATGTTTCGGATAATTTTAAATATACCTATTGGATACCCGGAAATCATGAATACTATTATTTTGATATTGCCGATAAAACCGGCAGTTTTAGAGAAGCTATCAGAGACAATGTTTTTCTTGTAAACAATATTCGAGAAGAAATTGATCATGTAAATTTTCTTTTTTCTACTTTATGGACGGAAATAAAACCGGATAAAAGTTTTGAAATCGCCCAAAATATGAATGATTTTTATCTAATTTATTTTCAAAAAAAAGTATTAACAACTGATATTTATAACCATCTGCATAACGAAAGTTTGATGTTTTTACAAAAAGAACTTAAAAGGAATGTAGAAAAATGTATTGTAGCCACGCATCATTGTCCTACTTTTTTAAACTACCCTGAACATTATAAAAACAGTATTTTAAACAGTGCTTTTGCTGTTGAGCTGTTTGACCTTATAGAAGAATCTCCGGTTGATTATTGGATTTATGGTCATACACACCATAATACGCCGGAATTTATGATTGGTAAAACTAAATTACTTACAAATCAGTTGGGTTATGTTTTTCAAGGGGAGCATAAGAATTTTGTAAATGATAAAACTATTATAATTTAAAGATATGTTTTTTATAATCGCTATACTGATATGAACTATATATTGATAATTGGTACTTTTGAGGCACTATTTTTAATTTTATTGCTTTTGAGTAAACCTAATAAGTCTCTTCCTGATTTGTTTTTAGGAATTATGCTGGGTTTATTAGCCATGAGTGTTTTTATGACCTATATTGAAATACACAATGCCCAAAATAATTACCCTCTCCCATACTTAATTAATACGAATTGGTTAATTATGTTCCTTCATGGACCTGCCCTATGGTTTTACATTAAATCTTTATCTGCATTCAGGTTCAGGTTTATATACTTATTACATTTTGTTCCTTTTTTTTTATTTTTCATCATACATTATTTACATTATATAAGTTTACCCGAAGCCCAAAAAATTCATATTGCTCAAACGGAAGCATTTAAAAATCAAATATTTTATAAAATAGTAGTGTTATCAATCGGATTATCTACAATCACTTATAATGTTTGGGCTTTAATTTTAATTCATAAAAGAAGAAATGATTTACTCCTTAGCTTTTCTAAAATTGAGGATATAGATTTACGTTGGTTACGTGTTTTAACTATTGCTTCACTTGTTATTTTTGGATTGAATCATGCATTATTTAATTTAAATTTAATTTTTAACTATTCTTCACATAAAATATTGTCAATGGTATCATACAGTTTTGCTTCTGTTTATATTTTATTTTTAGGTTTTTACGGAATTAAGCAGAAAAATGTTTTTATTAGGGTACCTAATTACCATAAACCGCAAAAAGCTAAAAAGCCAATAAAAAAGGATGAGCAAGTTTTTATTGAGCAACTATTGCAATTGATGAAGACCAAAAAGCCCTTCTTAGATTCGGAACTGAATATTTTAAAATTGAGTAAAGAGCTCAATGTTACCACTGAATATCTATCAGAAATACTTAACAGTCATTTAGATAAAACTTTTTTTGATTTTATAAATAAATATCGTATTGAAGAGTTTAAAAAACAATGCTTTAAAGAATCGAATAAAAATTTGTCAATTGTTGGTATTGCATTTAATTGTGGTTTTAACTCAAAAGCATCTTTTTACCGAGCCTTTAAAAAATTTGAAAAAACTACTCCCTCAAATTATTTAAAGAAAGTCTCATATTAAAGTGAGACTTTTTTTTTATTACTGTGAGACTTTAAGACTGCCGATTGCAACTTTTCATAAACTATCTTAATATAGTTTTGCAGTAAATATTTTAACCAAATCAACATTATAAATATTGGCTAGCAAGCATTATAATAATTGGATATTTGATTGGTCAAAAAGAAATTTTTGTAAATACTTTAAATAGATAGTTTATGAGAAGAATTGTGATTTTAGTTGTTTTAACATTGATTGTAAATTCCGTATTAGCATGCACTTGCTTTTCTTTTATGGATAAGAACGGAAATATTGTTTTTGGACGAAATTTTGACTTTCCTGTGGGGGAGGGGCATATTGAAATTAATAAAAGAAATATGCGAAAAATTGCCTTTATTAACTCTTCTGAAGAAAAAATTGTATGGATTTCAAAATTTGGGAGTATTAGTTTTAATCAAATCGGACGTGAATTTCCATATGGGGGTATGAATGAAGCCGGATTAGTTATCGAGCAAATGTGGCTTGAAGAAACCCAATACCCTGCTGATGATAAACGATACCCACTTACGGCACTTCAATGGATTCAGTATCAGCTTGATAATTCTGCTAATATTCAAGATATCATAGGTAGTGATACCTTGATTCGAATATCAAATAAATCAGTTGCAAGAATTCATTTTTTAATTGCTGATGCATCGGGAAGCGTGGCTGTTATTGAGTTCATTGGAGGTAAAATGCAGATACATCAGAAAGATAAATTACCATTTCCTGCACTTGCCAATTGTCCTTATGAACGCTCATTAAAATATAAACAGACAATAGAACACCATGAAAATATTGAATTTAATGATTGGACAAAAACTTCATCAGGGCGTTTTGTAAAAGCTACATCAATGATAAATAATTATGATGAAAAACAAAATATCATTGATTACTCTTTTTCTATATTAGACAGCGTTGCGCAAGGAAATGGAACACAATGGAGTATAGTATATGATATTAGTAAGAAAAAAATATTTTTCAAAACAAGAAAAAATAAACACATACAAAGTCTAAATTTTAAGGATTTTGATTTTTCTTGTAGTAGTCCGAGTATTTTTTTGGCTGTTTCCGATACTGTTAAAAATATTAACAGCTTTCATATTTCAAACTACAAAGCCAATTATCTTTTACAGAAATCTGTTGTTTCAAAAGTGGATTTCTTAAAAAATACAATAACAAACGAGATGATTGAAAAGACAGCAAAATATGCTGAAACAGTTTCTTGTGTGGGTATTGAATAATTAAAAACAAGTAATAAATATCAATTTTAAAAATTAGTATGAAACACCTTATTATAATATTAATTTCTTTTCAGATACTAATAACAGGTTCGTGTTCTACGGGCAAGTCCATAAATCAAAAAACTGTTCCAATAGATTTTTCTATTAGAGCAGGAATTAATCATGGTGGTATCACAGAAAACACTGATTTATCAGTTATTTCAAATTCTAATATCGATGCATATACAGGTGCTACTAAAATTGGTTTTAATGGAGGGCTTCATTTGAGTATTGACTTAAAAAAGAATCAACTTGAAAGTGGAGTAGATTACATGTTTAATCATCAAATATTTAATTTTCATGATGAAAAAACCCAATTTAGCGGTGTGCGCGAATTATTTGTGAACCAAATAATATTTCCTTTAACATTCAATTTTAGAATTTTTAATAAACAGTATCCCCAAAAAGATTTACTACTTAAGTTGGGATATGTTGGTCAGTTAAATATGGTTCAGGCTGATGATAAAGGAAAGCTACCCGAATTTGAAATAAATAAATGGTCAAATGGGATAACATTTGGACTATCAGCCTATTTGATACAACTAAAAAATAAAAATAAAATAGGAATTTATCTGGATTGTTATAGAGGAAGTATCATGTATAAAGATTACTATAACCTGCCGGAATATGAAATGCCCGGAACTAGTTTTATAAAGTTTGGAGTACAGTATCAGTTTTGATATAAAATTAACTTATGAAACATCCATAATTAACAAATTTGACACTCAGGGAAACTTAGCGAAACGTTCTCACGAGCTTGCAAGTAATGATTATTTAGGTGTAAAATAAGCGAACCCCCTGATATTAGTGGATGTTCCATGAGACAAATAAAAATAATTTAAAATAATCACATGAAATACATATTTATTATTATTCTATTTGTTCATGGGTTTATTCATTTATTTGGGTTTGCAAAAGCGTTTGGTTTAGCTCAAATGAATCAGATTAACTCGGAAATTAGTAAGCTTCAAGGAGCTTTTTGGTTTATAACATTTGTGTTGTTTTCATTTGCAGGTGAAGCTTTGTTTTCTAATAACACGAAATGGTATCAAATAGCATTTTTAGCAGTATTTGTCTCTGTTATTTTAATTGTAACTACTTGGCAGGATACTAAATATGGTATAATACCAAACTGTATTATACTTTTAATCGCAATTCTATCTTCTTTCTCTCATGATTTTAATACAGAAATAGAAAAAGAAATTAGTAAAATTGTAAATCCCACTGAAAAAACGGTCATCAGAAAAGCTGAGCTTGCCTCTTTACCTTATCCTGTTTCAAAATGGTTGCTAAGAACCGGGGTTCTTGAAAGAAGTGCGATATCGGTTGTTCGATTGAAACAGACTGCTAAAATGAAACTAAGCAAAGAACAAAAACACTGGTATAATGCTAATGCTGAACAATATTTTACTATTGAGCAACCTGCTTTTATATGGAGAGTTGACCTGAGTATGAATCCTTTAATTAAGGTAGCAGGTAGAGATAAATTTAACAATGGAAAGGGAGAAATGCTCATAAAACTATTTTCAGCATTTAATGTTGTAAATGAAAAAGGTAAAAAAATTGACGAAAGTACTATGCAACGCTATTTAGCTGAAATAGTTTGGTTTCCATCTGCGGCACTAAACCCTTATATTAAATGGCAAGGAATTGACTCTCTTTCTGCAAAAGCTACAATGACCTATAATGGAACCAGTGCAACAGGCATCTTTTACTTTAATAAGGAAGGGGATTTTGTGAAATTTAAATGTTTTAGGTATAAAGATAATACTTCTGATGCCAAGAAATATGAGTGGATTGTAGATGTTGTTAAATATGCAGAATTTGAAGGTGTACGAGTTCCTGCACGTACTGAACTTAGTTGGATTCTTGAAACAGGCGTATGGACATGGATGATTCTGGAAGTCAGTGAAATACACTATAATTTTGATAAGCAGATTGCAAAATTGTAAAATATTTAAGTATTAGGATTTTGTTTAGTAAATGATAAAAAATGAATTATTTTAAAGTTTTATGCTTTTCATGGGCATTTGTTGCTATCATTAGCCGGATATTAATGATTGGTTTTGGTGATAAATGGAAAACATGGGAATTATCAAAAGCATATTCAGTTAAAAAACCAAAATGGATAGATTATATCGGAGTATTTTCTATCATACTAATCATCTATACATGGTATCGTGTATTTACTGATAATATAGTGTACAGTTGGATTATCGCACTTATGATATCTTTAAGTTTCATAAAAGTTATTAAGCTTACTTTCAAGTATGATGAATTTAGAGCTTTTGTCGATAAAGTTTTGAACAAGTCCAAAAAACTGTTAGTCCTTAATCTGAATGTAATAATTATATCTCTTATCTTGATATTAATGGGAATATATCTTTATTAGTAAATCATATTACAAAAAAATTATATAATGAATCAAAATATCATAAAAATTAGAATATTTTTAAATTTCATGCTTATTTTTTTCAGCTTTTTTATTTCTGCACAACAAAAATATCTAGATCACGAAGTAGCGTATTTATCTGTAAAACCAAAAGTCGATGGGAAACTGGACAGTAACCTATTATTTTTAAAAAAACGATATTTTTTGAATAACGATAAAGGCATAGAAAAAAATATAGATGTAAGTTATCGTATAGCATACGGTGCAAATTTTTTTTATGTATTTATGGAAGCCACAGCAGATAGTTTAACTTACAGAGATAGGGCATATCAGAATGGTGATGGTTTCCAGCGATTATTGGCAAAGCCGCAAGTTGATAAACAAACTACCGGTGAGTTTTATGTTCTTGCATGTTCAGCTGTCAATAAAAAGAGTATGGAATGGTCTCGTAACATATGTTGGTATTATAATGTGGAGCATATTTTTAAAAAAACTAGTCAGAATACAGAACTTCGATGCATTCAACATAATGATAAAATAAGTTTTGAGCTTATATTACCATGGAAAGATGTTTACCCTTATCACCCTTGGATATCTGACCAAATTGGATTTAATCTTTGTTTTGTTAAAGCCATTGGGGAAAGCAATAAAATGGAGTTTAAGGTACTTAAAGATGAACTTGGAGCAGAAAACAGTAATCGAAAATACGTACTTTTAAAATTTCAAACACCTGACCACAAAGATAAAAATCAGACATACCTTATCTTAAACAAAAATAATGTAAATATTGACCAAAAAGTAACAGGAACTATAGTCACAATTGCCTCTAAAAGTAGTCAAGAACATTTACTGTTTAAAATAAAAACAGGTGAAAATAGTAATGTAGCTTATAATAAAATAAATTATTCATGCAAAAAAGGTGTAAATAAAATAAATGTTGAAATACTAAAAAAAGAAGTTCCCCCGGGCGGATATAAAATAGAGTGGTACAATTTGGAAGGAACATCTTCCGGCAGCCGGTATTTTACAGTTTTACCAAAATTTGATACTATAGTTTTCAGCAAGGAGATTGAATTATTAAAAAATAAAATTACAGAATCTTCATACAACACGCTTAAATACCGGCTTTTTGAAATTAAAAAAGAATTAAAGAAGCTCAAAGCTTATGAAACTTCTTCAAAATTAAGATTTGCAATTTATAATCTTAAGAAAAGTATTGAAGAGGCAAAAAATGGAGTAGATGTTTTAGCTCATGAAAAAGGACACTATGTCTATAAACATGGTTTAAAAGGCTTAATAAAAGGGACTATTGCTATAGCAGTAGTAAGTTATGTTACTGGCGATGTATCGTTTATAGCTACTGCACTACCAACAGCAATGGTTACATCAAAATATAGCAGAGAGTTTGAGACCCAAGCAGACAAATATGCAAAGAGTGAGCTAAAGAGGCTTAATATACCCTCAAAACCTCTTGTTAAGATGTTTATAGAGATGGAAAAGTATTA
>JAKIUH010000494.1 GCA_021647685.1 Bacteroidales bacterium | reverse complement strand
AAAAATGAGCATCTACCATACACCAGTATTGTTGCATAAATGCGTAAATGCATTAAACATAAAAAAAGGAAGAATTTATGTAGATGTAACATTTGGCGGTGGCGGGCACTCGCGCGAAATTCTTAAGAACTTGGATAATAACGCACGTTTAATTGCTTTTGACCAAGATTTAGATGCACAAGCAAATATTATTGACGATGAGCGCTTTTTATTTATACACAGTAATTTCAGATACATAAAAAATTATTTAAGGTATTACAATATTGAAAAAGTAGATGGTATTTTGGCTGATTTGGGGATTTCATCTTTTCATATAGATGCAAAACAAAGAGGTTTTTCATTTAAATCAAATGCAGACCTGGATATGCGCATGAATACCAAGATGAAAAAAACAGCTGCTGATATAGTGAATGGATATGATGAAAAAGATTTAATTAGAATTTTCAGGCAATTTGGTGAAATTAAAAATGCCGGTGCATTGGCAAAACAGATTATCGCCGGACGTTCAACAAAAAAAATTAAAAAAATAAATGATTTTATTGAAATTATTAAAAATAAAATACCGAAAAAACAAGAAAATAAATATCTGGCAAAGGTTTTTCAAGCTTTACGAATTGAGTTAAATGATGAAATAAATGCTTTAGAAGAGTTTTTAGAATCAACAGGTGAATTACTAAATACAGAAGGAAGATTGGTAGTATTAAGCTATCACTCATTAGAAGACAGATATGTAAAAAATTATATACGCAGCGGAAATTGCAAAGGAATAATTGAAAAAGATATTTACGGTAATTATAAACAAATTTTTAAACAAATAAATAAAAAACCAATTGTTCCTGACGATGAAGAAATTAAGAGTAATCCGAGAGCAAGAAGTGCAAAGTTAAGAATAGCTGAAAAACAAATATGAAGGAAAACAAAAAAAATACGACAAAAAAACAATCTTCAGGTTTTTCATTTCGCCAATTTATAAGTGGCGAGTTTTTAACCAATAGTCTTTTGAGCCAAAACTTTTGGTTCATATTATTTGTTGTTGTATTAATTATGGCAACAATGTATAACAAATTTTTAACCGAAAAAGTAATTAATAATATAAATAAAACAAAGCAAGAAGTAAACAGATTAAAAGCAATTTCTGTTTCAAATACTGCCGAGTTAATGCATCTAAGTAAAGAGTCGGTAGTAATTAAAATGGTTGAAGAAGAAGGATTAAAAATAAAACCTTTGAAAAGACCACCTGAAAAAATTGTAATCAAAGAAGAACGCAAGTAAAAATGAATTTAAAAAAAGACATAAGTTTTCGCTTGGCAGTGATTTTTTCCTTTGTAGCATTAACTGCACTGGTTATTATACTGCGTATTTTCTTTTTGCAATTTGTTGAAGACAAACGTTGGAAAAAAAATCTCAGAAAATATCAATACAAATCTGAGGAAATAATTACAAACCGTGGCGATATTTGCTCAGACGATGGCAGAATATTAGCAACCTCAGCTTTATATTACGATATTAGAATGGATTTAGGCAGTGCGCCACTGGCTGATACCACTTTTAATAATAATGTTGAAGCACTGGCTGATTCATTATCAAAACTTTTCGGAGATAAAACAAAAGAAGAATATTTGCAGGCTCTGTATAAAGCAAGGCAAAAAAAATCAAAATTTCACTTAATAAAAAAGCGGGTTAGCTATGCTGAATTACAAAAATTAAAGAATTTCCCTATTTTTAGATACGGAAAATACAGAGGTGGATTAATTGTAATTGAAAATAAAAAAAGAATACGTCCTTTTGGTATGTTAGCAGCAAGAACCATTGGATATTACAGAGAAAATGTACGTCCGGTTGGTCTTGAAGCAGCCTATGACAGGGTGTTACACGGTAGCGATAAACGAATTTTAAAAAGAAAGATAGGAAGATATTGGGTTCCTGTAGAAATTGTTGATAATATGACCTATGAAACAGGCAGCGATATAATTAGCACCATTAACATAAATTTTCAAGATTATGCACATCAAACTTTAATGGCACAATTAAAAAAATATGGTGCTGAACAAGGGGTTGTTATTCTTATGGAAGTAAAAACCGGAAATATTAAGGCAATTGTAAATATGAGAAAAAATGATGATGATGAATTTGTAGAAGACTTGAACATGGCTGTTGCCGAACGTACCGAACCGGGTTCGACTTTTAAATTGCCTTCGCTTATGGTTGCTTTAGAAGACGGATACGTAAACATGGACGACAGTGTACAAACAGGCAGAGGAACAATTAAATATCATGGGTTCCTTATTCGAGATTCACGAATCGGCGGATACGGAAAAATTACTGTAAAACAAGCTTTTGAGCATTCATCTAATGTTGGAATATCTCAAATTATTTATTCGGCATATAAAAAACAACACGAAAAATTTGTTAATCGTTTGTATTCAATGAACTTAAACGAACCAACCGGTATTGAAATTCCGGGTGAAGCATCACCGGTAATTAAGTAC
>JAKIUH010000493.1 GCA_021647685.1 Bacteroidales bacterium | reverse complement strand
AAGGACTTAGAAAAAGATTTCAATATAACCTCAAAACCCAAACAAGACTTTTCTGAATTAGTAGTCGACATGTTTGCAGGTCGTAAATTAGATTTTAGCAGTATTCATAATGTACAAGATGTTGTTGACAAAATAGTGACACTTCACTAATTGGCTACAAACTTAAAGCGGAATAGATCTTCATGCAAAAAAAAGATCGGGTCGGGAAAATAGGATTGCGCCCGTTTTCTCTCCCACACCACCGGTAATGCGGTTTTCCGCAACGGCGGTTGAATCCAGCAGCGGGTACTTCTCTTTAGATTATGCTGCTGAGAGTTCTGATGGTATATATAATCCATAGCGTTCTAAAGTGGTATTATTCAGTACTGTATGAAGAACGGGACTGCTTGCTATTCGCCATACTCCGCGTGAGCTGCTCGCCACTTTTAGATGGTGAGGTTTTGCTCCTAACCATTGCAAGGCGTTAAGCCGCCCTTTCTTATTGTGCCAGCGTAGCCAAAAACATTTGCACATATGGCGACGCGTCCACGCTGCTATCGTTTGATATTCCTACGATCGCTGGCTAGTTTGAAGTAATTCCACCATCCTTGCACTCTATTCCTAAGTTTAGAAGGTATCCCACCCTATTACATTACTGATTAAAACAGCAATAATCTTTAGATACATGGATTCACTCATGGGTAACCAGGAACGATAATGTAGTCTCGCACATATTCAGTATTACTGACAATAAAAACAAAGTATTTTATTTTTTTGTTTTAGCTTTATATATTGGTTTTGTAGGAGTTCGCCTATTTTCAGACGGTATGTTTATGGATGGGCTTTTTTACTCTACAATGGGTAGAAATATAGTAGAAGGGAAAGCTGCATTCTGGAAGTTATCATTGACGGAAACAATTTATAAGGATTTTTACGGACATCCGCCATTAGCGATGGGGATTCAGGCAGTGTTTTTTAAACTTTTTGGCGACAGTATATATATTGAGCGTTTTTATTCTTTACTAACATTGATTTTTAGTATAATCTTTATTGTGCTTATCTGGTTTAAAACGGCTGGACCAAAATATAAAGAATATGCATGGTTGCCTTTATTTTTTTATATACTATTTCCAAAAATAAGTTGGTCGTTTTCTAACAATATGTTGGAAAATACGGTTACTGTTTTCTTGTTAATATCTGTATATTTTAGCATAAAAAGCCTGGATAAATATCGTATATTAATGCTTGTTCTTTCCGGTTTTTTTATTTTTTTAGCTTTTCTTGCAAAAGGTGTAACAAGCTTATTCCCCTGGTCTTTTGCCTTTCTTTATTATTTGGCTACAAAAAAAATAAGTATTAAAAGAGCCATTGCCGATACCGCTATTTTAGTATTTTCCACTGTTTTTTTTCTTCTTGTTTTAATAATGTATTCTGATGATGCTTATTTTGCTTTGAGCGAATATATGCATATACAAGTATTTAACAGTTTGGAGTATGTACAGACTGTTGATAGTCGATTGTATATTATAAAAATTTTCTTTTTTCAAATAGTTATCGCTTTGGTTTTTACTGCAATATTAATTGTTAAAACAAAAAATAAATATTCACAAGTTATTAAAATAAATGAAGAATCTTGTGGTGCTGCATTTTTCATGATCTTAGGTCTGTCAGGAATATTACCGATAATGGTTAGCCTCAAACAAAGTGCATTTTATATAGTTCCTGCACTTCCGTATATCGCATTGGCTTTTGCCTTATATTTATTACCCTATGTAGTGCAAAACTTTAATCATATAAATACTGATACTAAAACATACAAGATATTAAATTATTTAAGTATTTTGACGATTATTGTTTCTGTGTTTTTAACTTTTTATTTTTCCGGAAAAATATTGCGTGATGAGGATATTTTAAATGATTCCTATAAGATTATTGAACAAGTTCCTCATGAAAGCATGATTAGTATAGATACTACATTAAAAGAAGAATGGAGCTTGATAGGTTACTTATACAGATATGCTTACATCAGTTTGGATACCTTAAATAAACACAAGTATTATATCTCAATAGATAGTTTGTCTTTGGATGATACGGTGAATTATAAAGAACTTCAATTGGGACTTAAACGGTACAAATTGTATATTAATAAGAGCCAATAAAACATTTTTTAAGTGAATATATAATAATTATATTTGCAGCTAAGGAATTTATAATTTAAGTAATATAGAGTGAACGATAAATTAGTCATTATACCTACGTACAACGAAATTCAGAATATTGAGGCAATAATTCGTAAAACCATGTTGCTTGCCGGTAATTTTCATATTCTGATTGTTGATGACGGCTCGCCCGATGGAACCGGAAATAAAGTAAAGGAATTGCAAAAAGAATATCCGGAACGTTTACATTTGCTTGAACGTAGCGGAAAACAAGGCTTAGGAACTGCCTATATTGCCGGATTTAATTGGGCTTTAATGCGTAATTATGAATATGTTTTTGAAATGGATGCCGAT
>JAKIUH010000069.1 GCA_021647685.1 Bacteroidales bacterium | reverse complement strand
AATGCTTTGGTACTAAAAGATTTCTATAAATTTGGAAGACACCTTGTTGGTATCTGAGAAATTTTAGAGATTCTTTGAGTGCTAAATGATTAGTTATTTTCAAAGTTTACAATCGCTCAATTTAGGTATAAATTTAATTGCATTTTTCATAAGCCCATAAATGTCTGAATACACGATTAAAGGTTTCGCGTATTAGACAAAATTTACTAATTTAGCACTTTATACATCACCTTTACGCAACAACGAATGGACAAAAGATTAGAAGCCTTTGAGCGTTTACTTAATATCATGGACGATTTGCGCGAAAAATGTCCTTGGGACAGTATTCAAACCTTGGACAGCCTGCGCACACTTACCATCGAAGAAGTTTACGAACTTTCCGATGCCATACTCAGCAAAAATATGCAAGAAATTAAGAAAGAACTTGGCGATTTAATGCTGCATATAGTTTTTTATGCAAAAATAGGTTCCGAAACCCATGATTTTGACATTACAGATATACTCAACACCATATCCGAAAAATTAATTTACCGGCATCCGCATATTTACGGAAATATTGACGTGGAGAATGCCCAAGAAGTTTCAGAAAACTGGGAAGAGTTAAAACTCAAAGAAAAAGGCGGAAATGGATGCGTTCTTTGCGGAATACCACAAGGGCTGCCGGCTATGATTAAAGCATACCGAATTCAAGACAAAGCACGCGGAGTTGGTTTTGATTGGGACAAAAAAGAACAAGTTTGGGATAAACTTGACGAAGAACTCGAAGAATTAAAAGAAGAAGTGCGCGCCGAAAATCAAGACAAAACAGAAGCAGAGTTTGGCGATTTACTGTTTTCGGTAATCAATGCGGCAAGATTATACGGTATAAACCCGGAAACTGCTTTGGAACGAACAAACCGTAAGTTTATTTCACGTTTTAATTATCTGGAAAATCAAACCCTAAAAAAAGGCAAATCACTAAAAAAAATGAAACTGGATGAAATGGAAAAAATATGGCAAGAAGCTAAAAAACATGAGTAAGGCAATATATTTTCTCAATTCCTAAATATACCTGTTTAAATTCCATATATAACAAAAAACCTATGACATCAATAGAAAAAATATTTGAAGACAATATTCTGTTAAAATATAATCTATACAACAGTATTTTTACAACATTACCTTTTGAGAAAATAGAACATGTAGGTACCTTATTGCCACTGTTCGGTTCACATTGCAGCAAAGGTTTTGAAAAAAAACAATCACCCAAACAAATTGTACAAACATTTTTTGAAAACTACCTTCCTGATGTTCATGAAGAAAAACAATTTGATATTCTATTTCGTTTTATCCAGTACGTTGAGCGTGAAATAGTACTTTTTGATGCCATTGAAGAAAGTGCTTTCCCGCTTTTGCAAAGCAAAAAATCGAATAATTTTATAAAATTCATTGGCGAACAGGCATCGATAGAGCAAAAAACAGACGCCTTAAAACAATTTATTGAAAATTTCAGAATAAGGATTGTTCTTACAGCACATCCTACACAGTTTTATCCGGGAAAAGTGCTCGGAATAATTACCGACTTATCCGAAGCAATAAAAAATAATAATTTCGTTCTCATAAAAAGTCTTTTATTACAATTAGGAAAAACACCTTTCATTAAACACAAAAAACCTTCACCCCTTGACGAAGCAAATCATTTAATCTGGTATTTGGAAAATATTCTATACAATGCAATTCCTGAAATCCAAAGGGATATTATAGAAGAAATCCTTGAAAAAGAAACAAACAATGCAGCCTTTGAAATCGGATTTTGGCCAGGAGGTGATAGAGACGGGAACCCTTTTGTTACAACTGAGATAACCCTAAAAGTAGCTGAGCAACTCAAACTGGCAATTTTAAAAAAATATCATTCGGATATAAAAAAATTAAAAAGAAGACTTACTTTTAAAGGAGTTTACAATAAATTAGAATCATTAGAAAAAAACATCCAGAAAATAATCATTAATCCTAAGAAAAAAACAGAACTAAATCAGGAAAAACTACTCAACAAGTTACAGGAAATCAAAACGGTACTAAAAGAAAAGCATCAATCTATATTTATTAATGATTTGAACGAACTGATACGAAAAGTAAAGACTTTCGGCTTTTACTTTGCATCTTTAGACATAAGGCAAGATTCGCGTATTCATACATCGGCATTCAATCATATAACAGACACCTATACAGACATATTACCGGAAAATTATTCCACTTTTGACGAAACCCGGAAAATGCTTTGTTTAGGAGAAACAAGCAAAAGGATAAAAGTTTCGGACCTGCAAGACCCTATGACAATAAGCACTATAGAATCGATGCAAGCTATAAAGAAAATTCAAAAATCAAACGGTAAAAAAGGAGCACACCGGTACATAATCAGTAATACACAAACTGCGCTTAATGTAATGCAGGTTTTTAGTATGCTAAAAATGTCCGGTTTTGACAAAAAAATGCCGGTTGATATTGTGCCTCTTTTTGAAACCATTAACGATTTGCAGTCAGCGGGAAAAATCATGGAACAATTATATCAAAACCCTGCTTATAAAAAACATTTAAAAAACCGGAAAAATGAACAAGTTATAATGCTTGGATTTTCAGACGGCACAAAAGACGGCGGGTACTTAGCAGCTAACTGGTCAATATACAGAGCAAAAGAAGATTTGACCCTAATGGCACGTAAATATGGAATTAAAGTAATCTTTTTCGACGGACGAGGCGGTCCACCGGCAAGGGGAGGCGGAAAAACCCACGCTTTTTACGCTTCATTGGGTAAAAATATTGAAAATAAAGCTATTGAGATAACAGTACAAGGGCAAACAATCTCCTCGCAATACGGAAGTATTGAATTGGCAAAATATAATCTGGAACAATTGTTAAGTGCCGGAATAAAAAACAAGGTTTTAACAAGCCAAAACAACGAACTTAGCCCGGAAAACAGAGCGTTACTTGAAAACCTGTCAGCCCTAGGCTACCGGAAATATAAAAATTTCAAAGAGCATCCTAAATTTATTCCGTATTTAGAAAAAATGAGCACACTCAAATACTACGGAAAAACTAAAATAGGCAGTCGCCCCTCAAAAAGAGCCAATTCAGACAAGCTCGTATTTTCCGATTTAAGAGCAATTCCTTTTGTAGGCGCATGGAGTCAATTAAAACAAAATGTACCGGGCTTTTTCGGGGTAGGTAGTGCACTTCTGCATTATGAACAAAGCAAAGAATTTAACAAAATAGAAAACTTATATGCAGAATCAAAATTTTTTAAAGCGCTAATTGAAAACGTAATTGTTTCATTAAAAAAATCATTTTTCCGATTGACCGAATACATGAGAAACAATGAGGAGTTTGGGGATTTTTGGCAAATTATTTACGATGAATACCAAAATACACAAAGACTTTTATTAAAACTAACAAAGCGTAATGACCTTTTGGAAAAAAGCCCTGCAACAAACGCTTCCATAGAAACCAGACATAAAATAGTACTGCCTTTACTTACCATTCAACAATATGCTTTACAAGAAATTCAGATAAGCAATAAAGAGAATAAAGAAAAAATCAATAATTTAGAAAAAATAATTGTGCGCTCACTTTTTGGAAATATTAATGCCAGCAGAAACGCTGTATAAAGTATTTAAATTTAAAATAATGAAGATTAACAGAAGAAATTTTATAGCTAAATCAATACTAGCCACAGCAGGAACACTTATAAGCAGTAAATATACATTTGCCAAAGAGCCCTTAAAACTTACGGGCAAAAAAAACAAACCGGTGGTAATTGCAACATGGGATCACGGCTTTGATGCCAATAAAGTTGCATGGAAAATTTTAAGCAAAAAAGGCAGAGCATTAGATGCCGTAGAAAAAGGCGTAATGCTTACCGAAGCCGATGCAGATAATTTGACAGTAGGCTTGGGAGGACTTCCGGACAGAGACGGATATGTTACCCTTGATGCCAGCATTATGGACGAAAAAGGGAATGCCGGCTCTGTATCTTTTCTGCAACATATTGTTCACCCTATTTCGGTAGCTCGCCTTGTGATGGAAAAAACACCCCATGTTATGCTCTCAGGTGAAGGCGCTTTACAGTTTGCTTTAGCAAACGGTTTTAAAAAAGAAAACTTACTTACCGAAAAAGCAAAACAAAAATGGAAAGAATGGAAAAAAGAAGCAAAATACGAACCGGTAATTAATATTGAAAATCATGATACCATTGGCATGGTAGCTATTGATGCGCATGGTAATTTATCCAGTGCTTGTACTACAAGTGGTTTAGCGTATAAAATGCACGGCAGAGTTGGCGACTCTCCGATTATAGGCGCAGGAATGTATGTAGATAATGAAGTGGGAGCCGCTGTTGCAACAGGTATGGGTGAACTGGTAATGAAAACATTAGGCAGCTTTTTAATCGTTGAGTTTATGCGTAACGGTTTAAGCCCGCAACAAGCTTGCGAAAAAGCTATTGAACGTATCAAACAAAAATTGCCTGATTACAAAAATTTTCAAATCGGATATTTAGCCATAAATAAATCAGGTGAAACCGGAGCATACAGTATTCAAAAAGGTTTTAATTATGCAAAATACGATAAAAAAGGCAATCGATTAATTGATGCAGATTATTTACTTAAATAAAGAATTTTAATGGGGGAAGTTTTTTGGTCAACAATTCAGTCGGTTTCCGGTGCAATGTTGCGTATTTTTATTATAATGCTCATAGCCGGTTTTTTAGTCAGGCGAAAAATAATAACACAAGAACAAATTGCTGCATTATCAAAGTTTACCGTTATTATTTTATTGCCATCACTTATTTTCTCAAATAATTTATTGCATTTTTATCCTGAAAATGATAAAACTTGGTGGGTTTTACCACTTTTAGGTGTAGGAATGATAATAGGAGGTCTTACAATTGCTTCCATACTTTATTTTCCTGATTGGAAAAAAAATAAAAATATGCTCCCGCTCAGTAGTATGCAAAATGCAGCCTATTTAGTTTTACCCATTGTTCAAATTTTATATCCCGAAGATTTTCCTAAATATACACTTTATATTTTTTTGTACATATTAGGAGTTACTCCACTCATGTGGAGTCTTGGTAAAGTATTAATTACGTCATCAACAGGAAACGACAACCCGTTTAAAATTAAAGATTTGCTAACACCGCCCTTAATAGCAAATTTACTGTCAATCTTTATTGTTCTTTCCTCTTTAAGAAATTTTGTTCCGCAAGCAGTTATAGATTCAAGCGAACTGTTAGGGAAAGGAGCTGTGCCGGTAGCAACTTTTATTCTTGGAGCAACACTTGGCAGCATTTCGTTCAAAAAAATACCGCCTGTTATTGATGTTTTGCGGGTAAATACTGTGAAATTTATTGCGATACCCGCTTTAAGTATATTCTTATTGTATTACTTTAAAATCTATCAAAGCAATCCGGTTCTTGCTAATTTAATTGTTATTCAGTCGGCAGCTGCACCGGCAACTTCATTAATTTTACAAGTTAAAGCATACGGCGGAAACACGCAAAAAGTGGGTAGTATGATGTTAATTGCCTATGTACTCTGTTTAATCGCCATGCCTCTATGGATGGCTTATTGGAATAATCTGGTAATGCATCAATAAAATAAAGCAAGCTTTTTAACACTTACTTTATTAATTATCCTAGTGTCATGTCAAGCATGTAATGACGTATATATTGAAGTTTTTTTGCGTAAAACAAAGCAAAAATTTTAAAACAATAAGAATCAACAAGTTAACACTCAATATTCAATAAACAGCATTCAACAATCAATATTCAATAATAAGCTAGAACCAAGTACCCAGAGCCTAATAGCCAGAACTCAGAACATGGAACCCTGAGCAAGAGCTAATCTAACAATTCAACAGGGTAAACTTCAACTTATACGACACAACATACTTGACATAACACTAGATGATTTTTTGGGTATCACTGTTTTTTGGGTAAAGGTGCACCGCAACTTTTACATTTTGTACGATCAAATTTATTCATGGTACCACAATATTCACATTTTATATCGGCTTTTGCTTTTTCCTCTTTTTCTTGTTGCGCTTTTATATCTAGCTCTTTTTTATTTTTTTCAGCTTGGATTTTATCATTCACTTCTTTGATTAAACCGGCAACTATACTTACTTCTCTTTTAGCATCTTCCAAACCACTATACGCTAAATCTATTTTTGAAGATACACTGCTTAAATCAAATTCTGCTTGGCTCATGGCAAGTACACTTTCTGCTTTTTGTATAGCTAATCGTGCATTTGTTCTGGCAGTATTTGCTTTATCCTTCAAGGTACTGTCTATTTGTTGCTTGAGGATATTTTCTTCTTCACGCTTCAATTCTTTGATTTTCGATTTCATATTGCGAAGATTTCCAATACTTCCACCCGATAAAATACGGTTTGCTTCAACCATTTTATCCAATTTAACTTCTTCTTCAGATATTCCTTGTACCTCGTCCCAAACTTTTTTTGCATCGGCAAGTTTTTGGTCAATAAAAGGGGTAAAAACCGGATATTCCGACTTCAACTGTTTTATCGCTTTAAGGTTGCTGTTCCATGTTTTTTGGGATGATTCTAAAGTAGGTCCGCAAGCATTGATTAATAAAATGCTGATAACAATAAATCCTAAAATTCTTTTCATAGTTTAAGTAAATTTAATTAATGATAAGGTGTAAAAATATGGATTAAGATACAGCAAATTGTTAAAATTTCAAAATAAAAGTTATTTTTTAACAATCATTACTTCCGACTTATTGGGAACTGCATTAAACATTAGAACACCATTTGTTAAGGTATAAGTCTTAACGGAACCATCATTATTCACTTCGCATTTTTCCCAATCAGCAGGTAAATAAACCAAAATTGTTAAAGACTCATTATAATATTTATCATCGGTAGTAGCTGATAATTTCACTCCATATTGTACATTACTGTATTGTACCAATTCTACACTTGCATTATTTCGCTCAATGGAATATTTATACATACTAATATAGCCTGTATTCCAAACTTCATCTTTTATGGCAAGCACTTTATCTAAAAATTTTTCAAACTCTACCACCCATACTGCACCGTTTCCATAATCATCTCCATCATTATCATCCGAAATACCATGAAAATGAATACTGCAAATAATACTATCCTCAATAGCAATAGGAATTAGCTCATACATTGCATCGGCATTAGAGCCTATTGGTATTGTTTTAGCTATGATTTTTACCCCTGTATATGATAAACGATCAATATTTTTATACTCTTCCAGAACTTTTTTCAGGTCATCTTCGTTCCAAGAAGTACCTCCTCCCCTATTAAAAGCAATTAAAGATGCAAAATCTTCCTCTTTTCTAATTCGCCATATGGCTTTAGAAGCTTCTCCTACCTCATAAACCACCTCGTCATAAGAACTTGCACCGGTATGGGTCATTGTGTGATTTGCTAATTCCTGATTACCTGCCGGAGCTTCATTTTCCCAAATATCTTTATGTAATAAATAGTATTCACCTCCCGGATTTACATACCAAGTACCAATTAAGCCTCTTTTGCTCATTGCAGGAACTCCAAGAGTAGCCTGTCCGGGTGTACTGTCATCAAATTGTATCAGGAGTGCTGCTTTTTTGTCATCTTTCCATTTTGCTATTCGCACAGTTCCCTCAGTATAAGGTAAAGGAACAAGTTCTTCTGCATCTTTTTTTGAGCAAGAAGTCATTAAAATAACAGAAAAAACAGGAATAAATAGTCGTGAAATGATTAAAGTGTTCATTTTCTTATTTTTTTGGTTTATATTCAAAAGGTCCGATATCATAGGCAGCACCTTGCGGACGAGGGATACTGTCAAAATCATCAAGGACATTGCTTAAAGTCAATCCTTTATCAATAGCCGGTGAGTTACTGAGGATATGATAATCATTATCACCATATCCGCCAGCATAGGAAGTAAATTGAGGATTTTTACCGACTAACTCATTATTTAAAAAAGCTGGTTCACCGCTTGGCATTGTTCCGTCAGAATTCCATGCCAGATTATAACCTATGCGCCCGCCACCAATAATATAACGATGTTGCGGATGACAATCAACAGTAATATTGTTATAATATTCAAATTGATTAATATTTCTAAACGAAACGGAAGTTCCCCAAGATTTATCATTTAACAAAGCTTTAAAAATATTATTATACACATAAATATTTGCAAAACGCCCATCGTAAAACCCAAGTCCCATGTCTCGAAATTCAAAAATATTATTTCGGATAATTAAATCGGAACAAGTATTTCCATTGGTGGCATCAATTAGAATTCCTTTACCACTTGGATGCCGGGTACTGAAAATATTTTTTTCAATTAATGTATAACTCATCACAGGAATACCGCCTATTCCACCGTCCCAACTTTGAATACAATCTACATGTGGGTCAAGATTTCCTTTATCATCGGGGTCGCCAATATTGGTTAAAATATTTGCACGAATCACATTATTGGTACCAAATATTCGCATTCCATCAGCATCCGCACCCGAAAAACCGGGCTCGTGCCCTTTGGGATGGTTTTGGACAGTACGCGTAATTTCATTACCTTCAATCAGGCAGTAATTGCCCACTAAACTAATTCCATTTTGCCCGTTATGATCCATTTTATTATTCAGGATGCTTATATATAAAGACAAATTTTTAATTTTAATTCCACTTGTTGGGCATTCGTTTATCTCGCAATTCTGCACAGTTACATAGGCACATTTATCAATAGTAATTCCTGTCCAATTTGTTTCGCCCATAGCTTCTACACCAAAACCGTCCAAATTTATAAAATTCACATTTATATAAAAACCTCTACACCTTGCACCATAAAGAGCTTCTGAGAAAAAAACCGTTGGATTATCTTTATTTATTCCGGCTTTCCTTATTTTAACATACTCATCATAGTAGCCTTCTTTAATGATTACCGTTTTCCCCGGTTCAGCAGTATCAACAGCTTTCTGTATGGTTTTCCAAGGTTTTTCCTCGGTACCCGGATGGTCATCATTGCCTTCCGGCGATACAAAATAATCACCGCTTGCCTGACGAATTTCATAATCGGGCTCTGCTTCATTATCTTTTTTACAAGAACTATTACCTACTGAAAAAAAAGCAATAATCAATAATAACAGGAATGTTTTCACGGCTTTTATTTTACATGAAGAAATGAACTTTAGTAAATATACGACTTTTTGTCGATTGCATCCATACGCTATTTAGACATTATTCAGTAATACAAGCAAATCTTAAAAATTCATTTTTTTAAAGTTTACCAATCAGTCTTTAAACGAAAACCGTTGAAAAAGATTGTTGTAAACTTAATTTATGTAAGTTAATATGGCTAAGGTCTAATTATAATAAGAAGTTTATTTTAAACAAAACTTTTGGTTAAAGCCTATTTGTACGCAAATAATTTTTCCCTTGCATAAATGCAAGGGCTATTGAACAGTGCCTTATAACAAACATCCGGTAATTTAAACATGACAAACAATAAACTTACTAATTGTAAGCCTACTTTAATTGTTCTTCGTGCTGTTTTAATTTCACAAAAGCTTTAATCAGCGGTTTTGAAAACTTATATCGGGTTGTTTTGCTTTTTCGAGTCTTTGTTAGAATTTCGGCACGTTCCTTTTTACAAAGCATTCCCAAATTATAATGTAGCTGTTCTTTTTTATAGTACGCTCCGGTTATGCGGTTGTATTTTTCCAAAACATCATAGGCATCAAAACTGTTGGTTTCATCAGCCTCGGCTAATGCACAAGCCAATAAAACATCGGCAAAGCGATTTTTTGTACTAGCACTTTTTACTGCTGCTGCATAGGTTTTCTTTATGGTATAATCGGAGTTTTCAATACTTTTTATTACTGCTTCATCAAAATGTTTTACCGCAATTTGTACATTATTTTCCCGAACTGCTGCTTTAGCAGCATATTTACACAATAAGTGCAAATAATTTGGAAAACCCGATGCCATATCAACAATTTTTAATAATACATGCTCATCAATATTCATTTTTAAATAGCTCAGGTTGCGCAAAACCATGTCTTTGGCTTCATTATCATTCATTAAAGGAAGCTCTATTTGTTTCATGCATCGCTCAATTGAAGGATGTTCACCGATTAATTCATCTACACTTTCGGCAATCCCGACAATCAAAATGCTAACATGCGGCAAATTGTCAGATACTAATTTAATCATATCTGCCATTTGGCTTTTTACTTTTTTTGATTTAATCATATCAAACTCATCAAAAATAAAAAGCATATTGCCGTTGATACTTAAAAGTATTTGTTCTACTTCGGTAGCTGAAATCATATTTTGCGGAGGTACTTCTATCGGAAAAATTTCCGTTCTACTCGATGAAATAAAACCTATGGTTTTATTATTTTCTGCAAACCTTATTTTTCGTAAAGCACGTTCCCAAATTGAATTAAAAGAGTCTTCTCTATTACACGTTATTTTTATACTCATTAAATTTTGAAACAAATAAAGCGTCATATTGGCAAGCGAAGTTTTACCTGCACCACGCAGACCATGCATAATAGCATGTTGTCCTTTTTCGCGGACGGCTTCTTTTATTGCTGCTATTTGCTGCTCTCTTCCTGTAAAAAGTTCCGCATTTTCAATAGGCGATGAAGGAGTAAAAACCTCATCAATCAATAAGAATTTGCTTTCTTGATTCATTTTATGTAATTTTATTATCTGCAAACCTAATTATTTTTTCCGATTTATCATTATCAACTAAATTATTGAACAATGAAACGTATTTTGATTCTTGTACATTTAATTTCAATATCCTTTTTAGGATTTAACGATATAATTTTTGCTCAAGAAAACAATACTGATTTAGCAGCAGAATACTATAAAAAAGGGATTGATTATAAATATAAATATAAATTAGACAGTGCCGACTATTACCTAAAACAAGCTGCCGCATTGTTTAAAAAGAATGAAGACTGGGATAATTACCTGATTGTTCAAAACGAAGTGGGCAGTATTTTATTGGCAAAAAACGAATTTGATAAAGCCATTTCTTTTTATCAAGAACAATTAGGCGAAGCAGCAAATCATTTTAACGAAACCAACGAATACTCGGCAAACTTTTATAATAATCTGGGTTTAGCCTATTTTTTTAAAGGCAATATTGATGCAGCTTTAGATATATATGATCGGGCACTTTCCATAAGATTAGCATTAGGCGACAGAGAAAGTATTTTTGTATCAAATCTTTATAACGATATGGGCAATGCGTATTCAGAGAAAGGAGAATATGAAATTGCCATGGATTATTATAAAAATGCTTTAAAAATCAGAAAAAAAATATTGGGTGATAATCATCCTGAAACAGCAGCTTCTTATAATAATATGGGAATTGTTTACGAAGCACTCGGGCAATACGATTTAGCCATTGAAAACCACCAAAAAGCAATAAAAATTCAAAAAAGTATTTTCGGAAATGACTATCCGGAACTTGCCAATTATTATTTTGGTTTGGGAAATGTATATAAAGATCAAGGAGATTGGGATATGGCTATGGATTACTATATGCAATCATTTAGTATTCATAAAAAAAACTATGGAGAAACCAATCCCTTGCTTGCAAAAGATTTAATTGCTATTGGAAATATATACACCCAACAAGGCGATAATGATAATGCTATTGAAGCATTGCAAAAAGCATTAGATATACAAAGAAAAACATTGGGTGCCAATCATCCGGATTTGGCTCTAACATACAACAATGTAGGAAATATATACAATCAAGACGGGCAATACGATTTGGCACTTTCTTTCTATTTTAATGCATTAGATATTAAAAAAGCGGCTATTGGCGAAGAACACCCTGAAATCGCCGACTATTATACCAACATAGGGAATGTGTATGCTGCAAAAGGCGATTATCAGCAAGCACTGGATTATCACCAAAAAGCAATTGATTTAAAAACACTATTTTTCGGGAAAAAACATCCTGCCTTGATACTTCCCTATCTGAACATCGGAAATATTTATTATGAAATGCACAAATACAATAATGCACTTAAATATTTTCAGCTTAGCCTATCCGTAAATGTAAAAGATTTTAATCCTGATTCTTCTGATATTTATACTAATCCGGTACTTGATAATTATTATGACGGAAAAAAACTGCTCAATTCATTAAACGGAAAAGCCAAAACACTTACAGGACTATTTGTAAGAGATTCTTCGGAAACCGATTTGAATGCAGCCTATGCTACCTACATGAAATGTGATTCAATGATTGATATTATTCGCAAAACAACTGTATCTAAACAAGATAAATTGGAGTTGGGAAAAGTATCAAACACCATTTACGATCAAGCCATTGATGTGTGTGCAAAACTCCATTTATGGTTTGACGACCCTAATAATGATTATTTAAAAAAGGCTTTTTATTTTTCAGAGAAAAATAAAGCGGGCGTTTTGTTAGAAGCTATTGCCGCCGCCGAAGCACAAAAATTTGCAGGTATTCCCGATTCTTTACTGAATATTGAAAAAAACTTAAAAAACAAAATTGCTTTTTATGAAACCCAATTGGGCGATGTGTACGATACAGAACAAGAAGCGGACATCAGGACAAAACTGTTTGATGTAAAAAATGCGTACAACAAATTAATTAAAAGTTTTGAACGCGATTATCCGAAATATTTTGAGATGAAATACAGTAAGCGGTATGCATCGGTTAAAGATATACAAAGTACTTTACCGCAAAATACTGCGCTACGAAGCTATTTTATAGGTGAAAGTCTTATTAGTATTTTCACACTTACAAGGGATAGTATTATTCTTGAACGTTCAGAAAAGCCTGAAGATTTTGATTTTAAAATTTACGGTTTGCGCCATTTAATAACCTCATCTGAAACAGAGGATGTTAAACAGCTTCCGTTAAAATCTTACGAGTTTTATAAAATACTTTTCCCGAAACCTTTGCCCGATAATATTAATACACTTCTTATTATCCAAGATGGTAACTTAGGGCTTTTACCTTTTGAAGCGCTTTTAACCGATATATACCAAGGAGGAATCATTAACTATAATAATTATCCGTTTCTGATTAAAAAGTATGCGATTGCATACAGTTATTCGGCAAATTTATACTATAAAAATATCAAACGGACGATTAACA